>CAIOKW010000036.1 GCA_903858975.1 Oligoflexia bacterium
TGTAATTTTAGTAATCTTGAGAACCTGATCCAGGTTCTTTTCACACTCTGTCTTTCCCTCACAGAGGGTATCAAAGAGTTTCTTCTTATCTCCATTCAGCTTTTGAAGGAGAGACTTCACGCCATCCAGCACTTCCTGGCCTGACATGAACTCACTCATTTGTTGATCTTGATCACAACGGAAAAAGATCGGATAACCGTGAGTTACCGATGCCTGAATGAGTAATCCAACGATGAATGCTCCTTTGAGCAGCAACTTCGCCATGCCCCTCGTATCGGCACGCCTACGTCAAAACTTTAGCGTTTTTTAAGCCCCTGCATCCGGCTGATCGAGGTAAACCGTTTTAGAGGTCGCATTATAACCAAAAAGCTCCCCATAACGACTCCATTGGATCAAAGTATCAAAAATTTTCTCGGCAGGCTCATTGGGAAGCCAGTCTCGAATAAACTCTAGGCACTCTTCCGTACTGATTTCGTGGTTCTCACTGGTCTCAAGTTTTGTCTTCAGCAAGTCCGCGATTCGCAGTTGCTGCAGTTGGGCGCGAATCATTTGCTTTTTAAGGTTTACGTCTGCTTTAACGAACTGATTGCCCAAATTTGTTAAAACAATAGCATTTTTAGGCGTATCTACGAAGTCTAGGAGCTCTGCAGCCTTGGCCATCAAAAGTACTTGGGTCGACTCTTGCTTTAGAGCCTGGGCAATCGCAAAGGCGTCGGCTCTTCCACCCGATTCATGAATCCGATCCAAGAGACCAAAGACTTCGTTTAGCTGAACTGAAGGAAGTGCCTCAACTGCATTTGCAATCATTGCCGGTGGGACCCAGTCTGGTGTGTCGGGGATAATATCCTCGGTAATTACGCTGTGAATATTATCAACGAACTCCTTAAATCTACCGCTGATTTCATCTCTTGGGTAAGGAAGATCATTCTTCACGGCAAGTTTAATCTGGCCTGGATTAGTTCCCATCACGAGGATTTTACTCCCCATCGAGATGGCCTCGAGAATATTGTGAGTCACAATCACGATACTCTTTACCGGAGTTTTCCCTGATCTCCAAAGATTAAGTACCTCTTTACGAAGTACTTCCGCGGTTAGGACATCAAGAGCACTGAAGGGTTCATCTAAACAAAGAATTGGCCGCTCCATCACCAGCGCACGCGCGATTCCTACCCTTTGCTTCATTCCACCCGAAAGCTCGCGAGGATAAGCTTCTTCAAATCCCTCCAGGCCCACCAAGTCGATTGCCTTCTTAATTCGCTCTTCGGCTTCCAATTTTGTTAATGACAAGGGCTCGAGGCCAACGGCCACGTTTTGAGCCACATTCAACCAGGGTAGGAGCGCAAAGGTTTGAAATACCATCGCTACATCCGGGTTAGGTCCTATAAGTGGCTTTCCCCGTCTCAAACACTGACCTAATGTTGGCTCGATAAGCCCTGATAAAATTCTAAGACAAGTAGACTTGCCGGAGCCTGAAGGGCCTAAAATGGCTAAAATCTCTCCCTCTTCTAACGTGAAGTGAATATCTTGAAGCACTTTAATTTTTTGACCTGAGCTCAAGGTAAAGCTCTGATGAATATTCTTTAGCTCCACTAAGGGTGTCGGAGGATTGTTCTTTGAATTCATAATTTATCTCTCAAATCGGAAACGGGTTTCAGCAAAGTGATAGACTCTGCTCCAAAAAAGGCGGTTAATTAAAATTACAGTTGCAACCATCACTAACAAGCAGCCCACCAACTTAGGATAATTCCCCTGGGAGGTAGATTCGCTAATCATGGCACCTAATCCACGCGCAACGAGTGGAGTCCCTCCAAAGGAAACATATTCAGAAACAATACTTGCGTTCCAGGCACCCCCTGCGGCTGTCACCCAACCCGTGACCAAATATGGAAAGACCGACGGCAGATAGAGCTTCGTCCACAATGTCTTTTTTGAAACCCCAGTGAGCCTAAATGAATCCATCAAATCTACAGAAATCGTGACCGCTCCAGCTAGAACATTAAAGAGTACGTACCATTGAACACCGAGGAGCATCAAGAGTGCCGAGCTCACGTTAATATGAAGATGCAAAATCGCAAATAACCCCAGCGCCAAGGGGTAAACCATCGGTGCTGGAAACGACGCTCCGATTTGAATGATTGGCTGAAACCATCGGGTCAGTCTCGGTGATAGCCCGATCAAAACTCCAGCCGGTAGGGCCCAAAGCGTTCCCAAGACCACGGCTGTAAATACACGGGTTCCCGTGAAAGATGCACAGACCAAAATTTCTCGCCATTCTACCCATCGAAGCTGACTTACAAAATTAATCAACCTCCAAGCAACTACAGCCAAGGAAAGATAAAGTAGGACTGATACTAGCCCCTCAAGAAACTTACCCTGTCCTCTTGATTTCATTTTTCTTGAAATGGGATTTGTGGATTGTCCAAAGGTTTTTGATCTAAAAATCTTTCGATAGAATCGGCTCCATTGAAAAAGGATTCCTTCAAATTCAGCAGTCACTTTTTGCGCAATCAATGATTCCCTAAATAATAAGGTCATGAAGGGAATCGTTTGAAAGTCTTCATGGGACTCAGATAATCTAAATTTAGAAGTCCAGGCAATCACCGGGCGCCAAATGACAAAATCAGAAAATACAATTACTGCCACCATCGCAAGCGCGCCAAATGCCATAGCACGATGATTATTTTGATCAATCGCAACCGACATATAAGATCCGAGACCGGGAAGCCTAAAGTTTTTCTCTCCTAGAGTGAAGGCTTCGCAGACCGTTAAGAAAAACCAGCCGCCCGCAACTGACATCAAGCTGTTCCAAGCAAGTCCAGTTGCGCTACAAGGTAACTCTACCCTAAAAAATTGTCGTAACTTAGAAAGCCCTACA
>CAIOKW010000037.1 GCA_903858975.1 Oligoflexia bacterium
CTCTGGGGATCATCAACCCGAGATGGTCTAAACCCATTTACGGTTTGGGCCTTTTGATCGCACTTTTACTCGCATTTGGTTTTTTGTTCATCCCGATTTACATCTATGCCACCCAAGGCGGCGGAGGTAACCCATGAGTATCGATAGAATCCCGTTTTCAGGAAAATTAGATTCAGGCGTGCCAGAAGGACCACTCGAAAAAAAGTGGGACCAGTATAAAGCGAACATGAAGCTCGTAAACCCTGCCAATAAACGTAAGTACACGGTGATCGTGGTGGGAACCGGGCTTGCGGGTGGAGCAGCAGCCGCTTCACTGGCCGAGCTGGGTTACAACGTGAAATCGTTTTGCACCCACGATTCGGCACGAAGGGCGCACTCGATTGCGGCTCAGGGCGGAATCAATGCGGCCAAAAGTTACCCGAACGATGGCGACAGTGTATGGCGTCTCTTCTACGACACCATCAAAGGCGGAGATTACCGCGCTCGTGAAGCCAACGTTTACCGGCTGGCTCAAAACTCGACCAACATCATCGACCAGTGTGTGGCTCAAGGGGTTCCTTTTGCTCGCGAATACAGCGGTGAACTTGCAAACCGTTCTTTCGGTGGAGCCCAAGTGTCTCGAACCTTCTATGCGCGCGGCCAGACCGGGCAGCAATTGCTGTTGGGTGCATACAGCGCGCTGATGAAAGAAGTCGACAAAGGCAAAGTCACGCTGTTCCCGTACCGGGAGATGCTGGATGTGGTCATGGTCGATGGCAAGGCCCGCGGGATCATCACCCGAAATCTCACCACCGGTGAGATCGAACGTCATGCCGCTGATGCAGTGGTGTTGGCGACGGGAGGCTATGGCCGGGTTTATTTCTTATCGACCAACGCCATGAACTCGAACGTCACCGCGATCTGGAGAGCACACCGAAGGGGCGCCCTTTTCGGCAATCCTTGTTACGTGCAAATTCACCCGACTTGCATTCCGGTATCCGGAAACCACCAAGCGAAGCTCACCCTCATGTCAGAAAGCTTGCGAAACGACGGTCGGGTTTGGGTGCCGAAGAAAAAAGAAGACTGCAAAAAAGATCCAAGTCAGATCCCAGATGAAGATCGCGATTACTACTTGGAGCGCAAATATCCAAGTTTCGGAAACTTAGCCCCACGAGATATTTCTTCTCGTGCTGCAAAAGAAGTATGTGATGAAGGTCGTGGTGTTGGGTCTACTGGACTTGCGGTTTACCTCGACTTCCGAGATGCAATCAAGCGCGATGGAGAACCTGCGGTCCGTGAAAGATATGGCAACTTGTTTGACATGTATCACGAGATCACAAACGAAAACCCGTATAAAACCCCAATGAGAATTTACCCAGCCGTTCACTATACGATGGGTGGACTTTGGGTCGATTACTCTCTTCAAACCACCCTTCCGGGATTGTTTGCGGCGGGTGAAGCGAACTTCTCTGATCACGGAGCGAATCGCCTCGGAGCATCAGCCCTCATGCAAGGATTGTCGGATGGATACTTTGTTCTTCCTTACACGGTAACGAATTACTTGGGAACACATGCCACTGAGCTTTTAAAGAAAGTGGACACGAACCATCCTGCCTTCGTATCGGCTGAAAAAGAAGTTCACGATGGAATTCAAAAACTTCTTGAGGTCGGGAAAAAAGGGAAGCGAACTCCGATTGAGATCTACCGCGAACTTGGGCAAGTGGTGTGGGATAAAATCGGAATGGCGAGAACTGAGCAGGGCTTAAAAGAGGCTCTCGAGCACATACAGAAGCTTCAAAATGATTTTGATCACGATCTCCAGCTCACAGGGGATGATCAAATGAATAAGAATCTCGAGACCGCGGGTCGCTTGGGCGACTTCTTGGGGCTCGCAGCCCTCATGGCTCGCGATGCGCTTGAAAGAAAAGAATCTTGTGGCGGACACTTCCGGGTCGAAAGCCAAACTCCAGATGGAGAGGCTGAGCGAGATGATGAGCACTACGCACATGTTGCTGCTTGGGAGTATAAGGGCAAGGGTGGAGTTCCCGTCATGCATAAAGAGAAATTGATCTATGAGAATGTGAAACTCTCAGTGAGGAGCTATAAGTAATGAGCACTTCTAATATGAAAACCATGAATGTTCGCTTAAAAGTATGGCGTCAAGAAGGTCCGGCGTCGCCGGGAGCTTTTGAAGAATACAGCCTAAGCAATGTGCTCGTTGATATGTCTTTTCTTGAGATGCTCGATGTCCTAAATGAAAAACTCATTAAAGAAGGCAAGCGTCCGCTCGAGTTTGAAAGTGATTGTCGCGAAGGAATTTGCGGAACCTGTTCTTTGATGGTTCAAGGGCAGGCACATGGACCGGTTCGCGGAGCGACCACCTGTCAGCTCTATATGCGATCATTTCAAGACAATGAACTGATCACGATTGAACCGTGGCGTGCAAAAGCATTTCCCGTACTTCGTGATTTAGTGACTGATCGCCGCGCATTTGATCGAATTCAAATGTCCGGAGGTTACACGAATGCGAAGACCGGACCTCACATTGATGCAAACGCAATCTTGGTACCGAAAGACATTGCAGACCGTGCAATGGATGCAGCGGCATGTATTGGTTGTGGTGCCTGTGTTGCGGCTTGCCCGAACGCATCGGCTTCACTCTTCACTTCGGCTAAGATCACTCAGCTTGCCCTACTTCCTCAGGGGCAGGTAGATCGCAAGCGTCGTGTGATTCGAATGGTAGATCAAATGGATAAAGAAGGCTTCGGAAGTTGCTCCAATCTTCAAGAGTGTGAAGCAGCTTGTCCGAAGAAGATCTCCATCCAGAATATTGCGATCATGAAGCAAGAGTACCTGAAGGCAGCGATTTCAGCTGACTTCCGCGCAGGCATGGGAAGTGCTGACGGCGGAGCTTGATCTTCGTTTAAACGGAATTCAAAAGGCCCATCTTGCCTCAGGCAAGGTGGGTTTTTTATTTGGATCGGTAAGTGGCGAGGGTCGCAATAAAATCCGAATCGGGTGATTCGAGGCTTTCAAAATTCACATTGCTCAGACTTGCGATCTCAAGGTGAATGGAGTCTTTGAGGCCTAAGCGAGTGAGCTTTCCATAAGCTTCTTTTTGGGTCCAGAGTTCTAAAAAGTGGCGAGTCTGAAGTTCAGAGTTTTCTGCGAAAGACTTCAGTGCCTTGATTTCATTTTCATGAAAAAAACGTTCCGCAATTTTCATCGGATCTTGCTGGGTTTTGCGAGCCTTAGGTTCAATGTCCACTCCGAGCTCTGTGGTTTCTGAATAGACCAAAAGGACTCGGGATTCGGAGTGGGAATAGCTTAAGTGAAGTGGGCTCTTTCCTAACCAATGAGGCCCATCCCCCCTAACTTCGAGTTTGCCAAGGGGATCACTCATTACGCTTTGGACGTGAGATTCAAGATTCCTTCTAGTCTCCATGCGGTCTCCCGCATGAGAAAACCACGCTCCAAAGTAATGGGGGGATTTGAAGGCCTGCATGAATCAGCGATTATTTTTGGATGAAGGGCTGAGTATGCAGGTAAAGCGCGCATGGTTTTTTTCGCCAGAGGGCTCCATCTGCTCATAAGCCCAAGTTCCGTTTGAAGCGTTCACGACGGTTAGGCTAAAATTGGAAATGACCCCCCTGCGATCACCGGTATGTCCGAAGACTCCGTTGTCTCGTGCCTGAACATCAAAGAAGACATTTCCAGAAATGAATCGAAGCTTATTCTCCGAGGTAAAAGCGTAGTTATCTAGTTCTCCTTCGATCTCCCCTTCGGCGTCGCGCTTAAAGGAGATTTCAGAAACAAATTGTGTCGCGCGAAGTCTGCAATGAAGTTTGAGTGGATCAACCGGTGCAATTGAAGGTGCGCTCACGGCTCGGTCTGAGCAGAGGGTGGTAATCAGGGCGATGAAAGTCAAAGCTGCTAGGTTACGCATAGATTGACGCTTATAGCTAAAGTCAGCGGACTTGGCCAGGGTTTTCTTCTAAGAAATCCAGATTTCGGCCAAAGGTGTCAGGAAGCTTTGAAATCGCAAATAATCCCAGAGAGAAGGAGGTCGCTCCAAGGAGTGCGCTCGAAGGAAGAATGCCGTGAGATTTGCTAAGGTATTGAAATGAAATGGATAAAGGAATAACGGAGGCTCGAATGAGGTTGGTGAGGGTGCTCGTCAGGGTCACCCGTAAATTCGTACCAAAAGTCTCTGCGATCCACGCAATGAGGGTGGCGAAGTAGCCATTTCCAAAACCAATCAGGAACCTCACCCCATAAAAGCCCATAGCACTGGTGCCGACCGAGAAGAGAGGATGAAAAAGGGCGATGCTCCCTCCCATGAGGATGAAAATCAGAACGGCTTTCTTTCGACTCTTCAGTTTTTGGCTGAGCACTCCACATGCAATGTCCCCCAAGATCGCGCCCAAGTAACCCATCATGATCGTGGTGCCTGCGGTTACCTCCCCCTGAACTCCGAGTGCTCGGGAAAATTCGGGAGCAAAGTAGGATAAAATCCCAGCGACATACCAAATGGGAACTCCGGCCAAGAAGGCAAGTCCCATCAACTTCAGGCGCTTGCTGGAATTAAATACCATCGAGAGAGATCCCCACATCACCGGTTCCTTCTCTTTTCTTCGACTCAAAAACAAAGGCGATTCCTGAACGCTCATTCGAGCGAAGAGTAGGATAAACCCTAAAGCTCCCCCTAAGCGGTAAGCGTTTTGCCAAGTGAGCGCCTGTGAAATGAAGCTTGAGGATGCGGCACCGAGAAAGCCGATGGATGCGACAAATGCTGAGCCCAGCCCTCGAGTCTCTTGAGGTAAAGCTTCACTGACGAGCGTGATTGCGGCACCCAGTTCTCCCGCAAGTCCAAAGCCCGCCAGAAAGCGTAGGGTGGCGTAGCCGGTAAAATCATGAATATAAGCATTAAAAAAAGTGGCAAAGGAATAGAGGAAAATCGATCCAAAAAGAGCTTCCTTTCGTCCCTTTCGATCGCCCATGACTCCAAAGAAGAGTCCTCCACAAAGCATTCCGGCCATCTGAATGTTGAGAAGGGTTGCGCCTACTGAAAATAAGTCATTTCCTTGATACCCTAAGCTCTTCAGGCTCTCCACTCGGACGGTGCCATAGAGTACTAAATCGTATAGATCGACGAAGTAACCGAAGGCCGCAATCCAGAGTAGTTTTTGTTTTAAAATCGAGCGCATGTCTCCTAAACTTAGCCCTATGGGATACTTATCGCAACCGACATTGAGTTCAACGCACCTGTATTTTGTTTCTGAAGAAGATCTATGGAGTGTGACGCTCGATCGTCTGAGTCCGGCAGTTCGCCTCACTTCAGGGCAGGGGCCGATTGCCAGTCCTCGCGTATCACCGGATGGAAATTGGATCGCGCTTGCGAGTGAGGAAGAGGGGCATTGTGAAATCTACTTGATGCCCTCCCAGGGTGGGGAGTTGAGACGTATTACTTTCATGGGAGGATGGTCTTATCCGATCGGATGGCTCGATGATGAAACCATTCTCTTTAAGTCAAACGCACACCATCCACATCGGATGCAGGAGTTTTTTCAAATTAAAATATCACTCGGCGCAGAGATGCCGCTCAACTTAGGTGAGGGGACAAATTTATCCGTCTCAAAAACCGGTGAAGTCATCATTGAACGCAACATGCATCGCCCGGATCCGTCGTACTGGAAGCGCTATCGGGGCGGAACGATGGGCCAGTTTTGGGTGGCTCATAATTTTAATTCCGAATTTAAAAAATTAAACGAACTTCAGGGAAACCTTTCTTGTCCTCAGTGGAGTCAGGGAAGGATTTTTTATCTCAGTGATGAAACGGGGCTAGGACGAATTTATTCTTGTGATCCGGACGGTAAAAACAAAAAAGCTCATGCAAGCCAATTCCAGTCAGAGTTCTATTTCAGAAATCTTACGTCAAACGGTACCCTTTTCGCCTTTCAATCGGCAGGGGATCTCTATTTCTTTGACCCCAGTGCGGATGAAATCAAAAAACTCGATCTTGAGCTTTCCACGGATCGTGCAAAGGGGCGCCGGAAAACAATTCAGGTCGCTGAGGGTTTTCAAAATTATTCACTTCAGCCACAAGGAGAAAAACTCCTGATCGAGGCTCGAGGCAAAGTGTTGCAGTTCGCTCATTGGGGTGGGCCCATTTCTCAGATTGGACGAGAGTTTTCAGTTCGCTATAAGCATCCTGACTGGCTCGCTGACGGAAAGCGAGTGGTCGTCGTTCGTGATGCGGGATTGGTAGAAGAGCTTCAAGTGTTTACGGATCGTGGAGAGCCTCTACTCACCATCTCCGGTTCAGAATTAAAAGACGGTTTCGGTCGAGTGATTCAATTGAAAGCTTCACCGCGACGAGATGAAGTGGTTTTGTCGAATCATCGAAATGAACTCATTCACGTAAACCTTGAAACCAGTGAGGCGCGAGTCCTCTTTCAGAATCCCTACCATTTAATGCAGGACTTTGATTGGTCACCCGATGGGCGCTACGTGGCTTTTAGTCAGAGTTTGCAGCCGAATCAAGCTCGAATTGCTATCGTTGACCTTTCCCACTTCCAGATTCATCCAGTGACCCAAGCGTTCTTAGAGGATTTTTATCCCTCGTTTGATCCAGAAGGGCGCTACCTTTATTTTCTTTCTCGTCGAGCATTCAATCCGATTTATGACGACGCGATCTTTGATATGACTTTTGCGAAAGCGCGCCTTCCGTTCTTGGTGATTTTAAAGGCAGGGGACCCCGTTCCCTTTGTCAAAGAATCCCGCCTTCCGGATTCGCTCTCACGAACCCCTTCCGTTTCTGTTCCTTACTCTGAGGTTCGATGTGAGATTGATTTCGACGGAATTGAAGAGCGAGTCATGCAGTTTCCAGTTCCTGAGGCTAAATACACTCGGATCATGGGCGTCGGTAAAAAAGTGCTTTGGTCGTATGAAGCCGTTCAGGGAACGCTTGATGTTTCGATGCCGAGCGCGAGTACTCCAGAAGGAAAAGAATACGTCGATTGTTTTGATTTCGAGACCAATCGATTTGAGTATTTTGGCACAGGGATCACCGATTTTAAGGTTCGTCCCAGCTGTGGCTTAAGAATGATCCGCCAGGGAAATCAACTTCGCATTGTGAAGGCCAATGAAAAAGCCGATGATTCAACTGCGCGCGATCCGGTGGGGCAGAAATCCGGGGTCATTGATCTTTCTCGCGTACAGGTGATGGTGGAGCCTAAAGAAGAATGGATCCACATGTTCAAAGATGCTTGGCGCCAGCAAAAAGAATATTTTTGGAAGGCCGATCTCGGCGGCATGGATTGGAATGCGGTTTACAAACGCTACGAGCCGATTTTGCAAAAAGTGAGTTGCCGCCGTGAATTCTCAGATTTGATTTGGGAATTGATTGGAGAACTTGGAACTTCTCATGCCTATGAGCGTGGCGGTGACTACCGAGGTGTTCCGGTTTATGCGATTGGACTCCTGGGGGCTGATTTTTCTTGGAACTATGAGAAGAATGGATACGAAATCACTCGTTTGGTGGTGGGAGATCGCTGGAATATGGAGTCAAGCTCGCCCTTGATTGCCCCTGGGATTAACCTCAAGGTCGGAGATTTGTTGGTGGAAGTCGCTGGCATTCGGCTCTCAGCTGAAATGCATCCTCACTCAGCCACGATGAATTTAGCGGGAAAAGAAGCCTGGATTCGCTTTCAGCGAAAATCTCAAAAGAATGTAGAAGAATCTCTCATCCGTTTACTTCGGAATGAACAGCCGGCACGGTACCGCGATTGGGTGGAAGAAAAGCGCAAGCAAGTGAAGGCTCTTTCGGGTGGACGGCTGGGCTATATTCACATCCCCAATATGGTGGGGCAGGGGTTTGCAGAGTTTCATCGAAACTTTTTGCAAGAACTGGAGTCGGAAGGCTTGGTGGTCGATGTTCGCTACAATGGTGGTGGGCATGTGTCCCAGCTCATTTTGGATCGTCTCGCTCGCAAACCACTCGGCCGGGATGAGTCTCGTTGGCTGGGCGTGAAATCGATTCCCTATGAAACACCAAGAAAAGTCGTCATCGCAGTCACAAATGAATACGCTGGCTCAGATGGGGATATTTTTTCGCATACCTTTAAGGTTCGAAAAATCGGAAAGCTCGTCGGAACTCGTACTTGGGGTGGAGTGGTCGGGATATGGCCTAGAAACTCACATATTGATGGCGGATATACGACTCAGCCCGAATTCGCAACCTGGTTCCCTGAAATTGAATATGCGCTTGAAAATTACGGAGCAGAGCCTGACTTGGTTGTGGAGCAACCCCCACACCTCTTAAGAGAGGGAAAAGATCCGCAGCTTGAGGCTGCCATTTTAGACGCGATGAAATCTTTGGACGCGGCACTATGAGCATTCAGCTTGCCTTAGGTAAGTTTAATCCTGACCATTTTTCACACTTCTCAAAGGCGTTCTCAGTGGTGGAGGTGGATCTAGCGGCTTATTTTAAATGGGAGCCTCGTGAGCAAAAGCGATTTCGAGATTGGATCTTAAAAAAGTCCATGGGAGTGATTCCTAGAGTTTCTCTTCGTACTCAGAAGTCTGACGAAGAATTCTCTGATTTGTTCGTAGCTGGAATGGAAGAATTTAAAGATCACCTTCAATTCTTTCTGATTACATCGGGGCGAAAAAGTTTTGATCTTGCGAGGGATCTCCGCATGCATCGAGCCCTTCTCCACGCACAAAAGCAGAGCTTGGCGCCTTTGTTTTTCGAGTGGGGTGAAGAGGATGATCTCAAAACGATGCTCCCGGTGAAGGATGTTTATCCGGGAGCGGGGATGGTGCTCGATCTGGATGTTCACCGAAGCTCAATCAAGAAGTGTGAGGGTCCGATTCACTTTAAGTTGCACGGTTGGCACCCTGAGCGTTGGATGCGGCGCTATGGCGAGAGTCTCACGGCGAAACTTGTGAAAAGAATTCCCAAAACTGGATCGTTTGTGCTCATTCTGTCCCACTCTGGGCGTGTAGAAGAGGGGCATTCGTTTGCTAAAGCCATTTTGGATTTGAAGGGTTAGGATGCATCAGGTGTCGGTACAGGAAAAGAAATTTCAGATCATCGGTATGACGTGCGCTTCATGCGTGAATCACGTGGAACGCGCCCTTCGGGAAATCCCAGGGGTGGATGAAGCAGTGGTCAATCTCGCGACAGAACGTGCTCGGATTCACTCCCATCAAGAAATCAGCGATGAAAGCATCAAGAGAGCAATCGAGGCCGCAGGATATCACGTACGCTTTGGTGCAAAGCTAGATCCTGCAATCATTGCTGAATCCGAAAAGCGTGCGCTTTTCCTAGCGGGTATGCTTGGACTTCCCTTGGTGCTCATGATTCACCTTCCATTCTGGGTCGAGCTCATACTAGCATCCTTGATTCAGTTTTGGTTTGGTCGAGGATTCTATCGAGGGGCATTTCATGCGCTCAGGAATCGTGTTGGAAACATGGATCTCCTGATTGCGCTTGGAACAAGTGCAGCCTTTGCGCTGAGTTTTTTTGTGTCACACCCTTATTTTGAAAGCTCTGCGATGATCATTATTCTCGTAAGACTGGGAAAGTATCTGGAGCTCAGGGCAAAGATGAGAACGACAGAAAGTCTAAAGGCACTCGAAAAGCTACAGGCAACTACAGCTCGCGTTCGTTTTGGTGATCAGACTTTTGAAATGCCCATTAGCGGAATCAAGCGAGGGGATCTGATACTGATTTTGCCCGGGGAACGAGTACCTCTGGATGGAGTGGTGATCGAAGGGGAGACCGAGCTTGATGAATCTTTTTTGACCGGAGAAAGTGCACTGATCGGGAAGCGCCCGGGCGACCGAGTTTCGGGAGGCTCGCTGAATACCACCGGTGCCTTCACGATCAAAGTTCTTGCGCTTGGCGCTGATACCTTACTTTCCAAAATGATCCGCCTGATTGAGGACGCCCAAGATAAGAAAGCGCCGATTCAAAAGCTCGTAGACCGAGTGAGCGCGTATTTCGTTCCCATTGTACTCATCATCGCCGCAGCGACGCTCCTTCTCTACGGGATTTTTCATGGGTTTCATGAGGAGGCGTTCTTAAGAAGTATTTCCGTTTTAGTCATCGCCTGTCCGTGTGCACTGGGACTGGCAACCCCGACCGCATTGATGGTTGGAACTGGCCTTGCAGCCAAGCACGGCATCTTGATCCGTGATGCTGAAGCGCTGGAGCGGGTTCACGCATTGACTGCAATGGGTTTAGATAAAACGGGAACCCTGACCTACGGGAAACCTAAATTAACAGAAATCATTTCTAGTGACTCTGAACAGGCGCTACGAATGGCTCTAGCGCTTCAACAAGGCAGTGAGCATCCGCTTGCGAGCGCAATCTTAAAAGCCTGCGAATTAAAATCGATCAAAGCCCCCGCCGCAAAGGATCTCAGGTCTATTCCGGGTAAGGGAATAGAGGGTTCAGTTGATGGAGTCCTTTATAAAATGGGATCCGCGCGCTTGCTGAAGGAGCTCCATCTTGAAATCCCAGTGTCGCCCGGCGATTTGACTACCGCCTACCTGGTCGACTGGAGTGCAAAGAAAATTCTAGCAAGCTTCCTTTTTGAGGATGAGGTGAAGGAGACGGCACGTGCCTTTTTAGATGGAATCAGAGCCCTTGGAATCAAGCCGATCTTGATGACCGGGGATCGCACTGAAGTCGCGAAGCGAGTTGCCGATCAGCTTCAACTTGAAACTTACTATGGGAACCTTTTGCCGGAAGAAAAGGCAGAGAAGCTGGAAGAACTTCAAGGGAAAGGTGAAATCGTCGCAATGCTGGGCGATGGGGTGAATGATGCTCCCGCTTTAACGATCGCTGATATTGGAATTGCATTATCCACAGGTACCGATGTGGCCATGCAAACGGCCGGTATCACCTTGTTTGGGGGTGACCCCAACAAAGCACTCGAGGCCATTCAGATATCACGTAAAACTTATGACAAAATCAGACAGAACTTAATCTGGGCGTTTGTGTATAACGTGATTGGTATACCCTTAGCGGCCTTTGGTCTCTTAAGTCCGATGTTAGCTGGAAGTGCAATGGCCTTAAGTAGTGTGAGTGTGGTGTCGAACTCATTATTGCTGGGAAGATTTAAAATTTCGAAGGAGAAATAACAGATGTTGAAATCAACTTTGCCCCGCCTCTGCTGTCCGCAGCTTCATCGAGAAAAGCAGTGCTTAGGCGCACTTCAGATCAAAGACGAAAGCGCTCCAGATGAGATTACCTATGGCACCCTTCTTTGTTCTGTTTGCGAAAGCGAATACCCCATCTTTGAGGGTGTTGCGATTTTGGTTCCAGATGTACGGGCCTATTTACTCACTCATGTGAAGGGAATATCGAAGTTCGTCGCCGATGAACACATTCCCTTAGAGTATTTAGAGGATTATCAAGACTACCGAAACGAAATTGAAGAAGAGCACATTGAAGAGGATCTCGAGTCTGACCGAGTGAATGCGCTTTACTTAATGAATCATTATCTGAGTGTATCAGGTGCCGAAACTCAGTGGTGGAAGAGTGTTCCCGAGTCAGAGAGTCCTTTGATCACCGAACTCATTGAAAAATATTGGGATCATGGCCCCCTATCAGTGGTACCGGCTTGGGTTCCAGAACACTCAGCAGTGATTGAGTTGGGATGTGGTGTCGGCGGATTGTATCGGAAGTTAAAAAAGCACAGCGATTTTTACCTCGGAGTCGATAGTTCTTTCCAGAGTATCCTGATCGCCCGACACCTCAATTTAGGAACCCCTTATCGAGGGGAGCTTCGCTATCCCGGAGATCTTTTGTATGGAAATCTTTCTCAAAAAATGGAAGTGAGTATTGAGTCGGGCGGCCAGCGTGAAGGAAAGCTGCAGGTGGATTTCGTAGTCGGTGAGATTGATGCGGTTCCCGCAATTCATGGCGGATTTGATGTCTCTATTTCATTAAATGCCATTGATATGCTGGATGAACCGAAGCGCCTACCGGAAGCCCAGGCGAGAGTCATAAAATCAGGCGGACTCTGTATTCAAAGCGGACCTTATATTTGGCACGAAAAAATTGCACGCGGGCTTCGTGGTCGGGCACCTCGAGACACGAAAGATTCAGCTTCCGTGGTGGAATGGCTTTATCGAAAATCAGGCTTTAAAATTGAAGATAGTGAAAGACACATCCCTTGGTTGTTTTTTAAGCACTTAAGGCAAATCGAGATTTACTCCGTCCATGCCTTTGTTGCAAAGAAAGAAACTTAGACGACTTCACCCGCCGCAGCCCCTGAGGCCCAAGCCCATTGGAAGTTATAGCCCCCAAGCCAGCCCGTCACATCCACGACCTCGCCAATAAAATAGAGGCCGGGAACCTTTTTCGCTTCCATAGTTTTTGAAGAAAGTTCGTTCGTATCCACACCACCGCGAGTGACCTCGGCTTTCGAGTAACCGACGGTGTCTTTCGGAATAAAAGTCCAGGCTTTCAGTGTTTCACAGAACACTTTGAGTTCTTTTTCCGAAACATCGGGAAGGGGCCTTGGATCGTTGAAATAGAGCTCACAAAAACGCTCAGCAAGCCTCGAAGGGAGAACCTCACTGAGAAGATTTTTCACAAGAGATTTGTTTCCGGCCTTTTTCTTCTGAAGAAACCAATCAAAAATATCGGTATGGGGAGTAGTATCAACGACCACATTGTCTCCGGTGTGCCAGTGGAGTGATGCCTGAAGGGTAGCGGGTCCGCTTAGCCCTGCGTGGGTGAAGAGAATGGCCTCGTGAAAGGTAATTCCATTACAGGTAATTTTTGCATCAAACGCAACTCCCGCAAGTCCATCAAAGCGTCTCGCGTCCTGATCACTTAAGATGAAGCCATCGAGTGCAGCCGCTCGGTCAATGAGCTTTAATCCAAACTGTTTCGCAACCACATAGCCAAATCCGCTTGCACCAATTTTCGGAATCGAAAGGCCGCCGCAGGCGATGACGAGTGAATCACAGGTGTGCTCCCCGAGTGAGGTTTTCACTCGAAACCGTGGGGACTCAGAATCACCCGCTAACTTTTCGATCGCTCGAATTTCGGTATGGAGCTGAAACTCCGCATTCACTTTCTCGCATTCATTTTGGAGCATGTTCACGATTTCTTGCGCGCTAAAATCACAAAACTGTTGGCCGAGTTTTTTTTCATGGAAACGGATCCCGTGTTCACGAACGAGCTCAATAAAGTCAGAGGGTGTATAGCGGGCGAGCGCCGACTTAGCAAAGTGGGGATTTTGGGACACGTAATTATTGGGTCCCGCACCCGTATTGGTGAAATTGCAACGCCCGCCACCAGAGATCAGGATTTTACCGCCGATTTTTTTGGCATGATCTAGCAAAAGGACTTGGCGCCCACGACGCCCCGCTTGAATGGCGCACATCATTCCTGCGCCGCCTGCCCCAATAATAATGACTTCTGAATGCTTTAACATGCCCCTCACTTTAAGGCCTAGTCAGTCTCTCGGCAATCTTAAAGCGAGAATGGGACAAGGGGCGCTTCCCCTTTGGGATCCTTTGTCTCGTGTCCCGGCTCGAAAGAGTAGAAGTCTTCCTCATTGCCGATGGGGCCACGAAAATCTTGGCCTCCTATTTGCAATTCATTCAAACGGGTAACACGAGTTTCAAGAGGCGCGGTCGGGGACGCCCAATCCTATCCTATCCCTACGTTCTCTCCCGCGCTTCTTGAAACCGGCCCTTTCTTTTTTCAGCAAGAGGGTAGTGCATTGTTTGAGTTATTATTTTTCAGTATTGGGGTCTTGTTTTTACTGGGCTCTGTGGATGACCTCTTGATTGATATCGCACACTTCTTTCATGGGATTAAGCCGATCAAAATCTCATCCCTTCAATGGGCGGTCTGGCGGGCTCAAGCCGAGAAGCCGATCGCGATCATGATTCCAGCATGGCAGGAGTCCTCCGTTTTGAGGGCTATGGTCAGAACGAACCTTGCGCGCATTCAGTATCACAATTACCGATGGTTCATTGGAGTGTATCCCAATGATTCAGAGACGCTCGAGATTGCTAAATCACTCTCTGAAGAATACCCAGACAAAGTAGTCATGGTGGTTACTGACCGTCCCGGTCCCACCTCAAAAGCGCACTGTCTGAATTGCATCATGCGAGTAATTCAAGGAATGGTAAAAATTGCGCAAAAAGAAGGGAGCGGTTGGATCCCACACTATGTTGCCATTCATGATGCAGAGGACGTCATTCATCCAGACGCATTTACGGTGATCAATGGGCAAGCGGATGATCTTGATTTTATCCAGGTGCCGATCTTTTCATTGCCAGTTCCCGCGCGCGATTGGGTTTCGGGCACTTACCTCGATGAGTTTGCAGAGATTCACCTGAAAGAGGTTCCGGTTCGGAAGGTTCTCAATATGCCCATCCCCAGTGCGGGGGTAGGAACCTTTTTTTCACTCGATCTGCTATTTAAAATGGGCGAGCGATTTCACTATTGGTTTGATGAGGAGAATCTGACGGAGGATTATGAAATTTCCCTCCGTATTGCTCGACTCGGGGGCAAACAGGATTTTCTTCTCTATTTAGATGAAGAAAATCAGATGATTGCAACTCGTGAATATTTCCCTCACGAACTGGGTCGATCGATCCGACAAAAGACGAGATGGACGACTGGCATTGGACTTCAGACGATGTCGAAATGGCGCGGGTATGGAAGTTTTGCGAATGCCAGGCACAGTTATCGGGACCTTGTGACCGCTTATGCGATTGCTCGCGATCGTAAGGCGCTTTGGGCGAATCCCAGTGTGATGTTTGCCTGGTTTGTGATGACTTTGTTCTTATTGTCTATCTTCCTGCACGCTCAAGGGAGCGCATCGGGGTGGAAGCATCCAAATTGGATCCTGACCTTACTTACGGCAAATTTTGTCTTGTTTGGATTTCGGATGTTTCAGCGGGCACGCTTCTGCGCTCAAATCTATGGAAAAACACACGGTGTCCTTGCGATTCCTCGAGTAGCGCTTTCCACCTATATCAATGGTGTGGCCTGTATTCGCGCGCTCCTTCAGTACTTTGGCGCTGCTAAGACCCAGCAGCAAGGAAAAATAGCCTGGGATAAGACCGACCATCGCTTTCCAGATTTATTGCCTCCTCAAGAAAAAAAGGTGGAGGGAGTTCATTGATGAAAGCGCTAGGGGATATGGGATTGTGGTTTGCATTTCTTTTATTGTTTCCACTTGTATCTCAATCAAAAGAACTCATTAAGGGGCGGGTCACTTTTGTGGACCAATGTACGGGTGAACCGAGCTCATTCACCACACCCAATGGCACTACGCTACGACTTGACTTATTTGATCTCAATATCACACAGTCACTTCACATTCATGTTCACTACCAATTGGCCGGAGCTCCGGCAGATACGACTCGGCAACATGCCTATGACTATCAGTACAATTATGATCCCGGCGAGTTTGATCAAAATTTAAAGTTTTTCTTTAAAACTCCCCGAGAGCGCGAACTCAATTCGGTGGAGAAAATGATTCCGGGCTCTCACATTTGGCAAGCTTCAGTGACTTGGGATCAGGGCACGGGCTTTGGCCAGGGCGTCGACACTCTTTACCGCGCCACCGGTACACCCACACTCTATAAGATGAATTCGGATGTGGTCTGCCACTGGACCTCGAGTCCTGGAATTTCATCCAATTACTATTACAACGCAGACCAACAAAAGATGATGGTCCAGAGGGAAGTGAGGGATATCTCCCAAAGTAGCATCAATCATGAACCCGATGCTATGAATCCCCTCACGACTCCACAAAGTATTTATGGAGTCTCCGGGTTCTACTTTAGCAATCGGGATCATGAGTCCTACCTGAATCAAAACATGATGTTGAATCGCTCCTGGACCCTTTATCAAAACCAGGGCGGGATTTTTGCGGATCATTTCTATTTTTCACGCATTCGAGCAGAGCGTTTTGAGTGGAGCCCAAATGAGAATGGATGTGGGCAATATCAAAAAGTGGAATCCGGAACCCTCGATGTGGGGACTCCGGTATCAGAATTTTATTCAGCTCCTCAATCGCTCTCGGGTGATCCCGATGGGATGCTCAATTTTCTTCAGGCCTACATTCCCAATCTCGATACCTGTTCAGCACAAGGCTTGTCTCCCCCTAGCTCGATTCCAGATGGAACCTCGTTCCAAAATGAAGCCCTCATTTTCAATTCAGATACCCCAAAACCTCAGTAAGGAGAAACCATGAAAAAATTAGTTCGCGTTACGAAGATCGTATTACTGCTGCTACTCGGAGTCAGTCAGGCGGAAGCGCAGGCACAATTAAAATCGAGCATAGCGATCACTGGAGTTACGGTATCTAAACTCAATGCTGCAGATGCAGGAATGAGTGGATACCGGGATTGTCAGAACTTTAAAGGCACCAATCAAAACAATACCGTTTGGATCAAACCCAGTATCAGCGGGGGATCGGGGGAGTATGAGCACACGATCATTTGGAGGTTCGGAGCAGGTTATCAAAATTATTCCACTGGGGACCAGCAATTTGAGAAGACGATTCCAGATGGAAATTCCTATGGAATTACCATGCCCGCCCTCCGAGAGGATGTTCCTTATGTTCAACAGTCAATCTTAGTGCTTTCAAAGGATCTTCACACCGGATTGGTCGTGAATCAGGAGAAGCTTTTCACTGTATCTCGAAATGTCATTTTGGCACCCACAGAAGATGTTAAACTTGCAGACCAAAACTGTTATCAGCGTTATCCCGCATTTGAGTCGATGATTGGCGTACTTTCAAATGGTAGCACGAACTCGAGTAATCTCGTCATTAAGCAGGGGATCGATCATCTTTGGAATAATACGAGCGGAAGTTCGTGGGGATTCTATGTGTCGCCCTTATCTTTTATTTCGGTGGCTGGATTGTCACTCGGAAATCTTTTGAGTCTCAATCGAAATTACTTTACCAGTCTTTCAAAGCAGACGAGTGAAACGGTGGAAGTGAGTACGGACTATCAACTCTCTCCGGGTGATTACATGCAGATTTACACTCAGAAAACTCGTTATGTAAATAACTACGACGCGACCATGATTGATGCCTGTGGCGGCACCCAAAAATTCCCGGGAGCCTACAAAATGCAGTGGTGGGGATTTGCGTATCACGCGCTCCCGATTAACCCCTTTGATCCATCAAAACCAAATCCGAACAACATTGGAGCTAGACCGGTGAATACGTGCCCGGCCGAACTCTCTGCCGGCATGGATCAAGTGGAAGCCTTGCCCTTTTATCAAACTAACCTTTAATCACAGATCAGGTAAAAATAATGAAACCATGTAAAACGGTTCTCTTAGCAACACTCCTGTTGATGAACGGATCAGCGCATGCCTTAGAGCTCAGCGCCGGTATTCGGGAATATTACAGTTCACTGAATAAAAATGGCTATTCGAGTGATGGCGCGACAAAACTAAAAATGGGGATCACGGATTTAGGCGTGGGCTCGGTCACCTTAAATCTTAGGATCGCAGCCATGAGTCCGAGAGATTCGAGCCTCTATCTGCCAGTGCTTCGGTCTGATCAAAATTCCGTGGAGACTATGGTTTCTCGGATCATTCATGGAAACGCACTGCCCGTACTGAAGCCCATGATTCTGATCAATCCCGGCGTCGGGACTCCTTCCGGAATTCCTGAGATGAACCCAGGCTCCGGAAAATTACTTTTATCGAGTTACCAACAGGTCCTGGCCTCAAATCTACCGATTCTTACGCTGAAATCAGTCAAAGAGTTTGTATTAGGAGCGGGAATGGGAATGACCTATGGGAAGGAATATTCCGAAAGTTGGATGGCGATTCTCAGTAATTTTAGGCAGCGGTCAAATTCCAATCTCGATTTGAGTCTCGAGCTCTCTAATGAGAACGCGTTGGTCCAGTTAGAGAGTTTTAAAAGTGAGGATCCAGGCGCTTTTTTCGATACCTGGGGAGGCATCGACAAGATTCGTTTCACTCTTCCTATCGAAGAGTATTTAGATCGAACGAATCTAGTGATTCAGAAGGAAAAGCTCAGCAAGCTCCTGCTCGATCGCTTGAGCCGTATTCATTCCTTGTTGCCCAATCGAAAAATTGGACTCTCAAATTTAATCCTACCGGCTTGTTTCAATTATACTTCAAATGAGTCTGAAGTAGAGTGCCCTGGGGTGGATCTCATTAATGGAATGGGGTTTACAAAAGAAGGA
The DNA here is from genome assembly GCA_903858975.1 of Oligoflexia bacterium. GTDB lineage: Bacteria > Bdellovibrionota > UBA1018 > UBA1018 > CAIMNF01 > CAIMNF01. The sequence goes on from CAIOKW010000037.1 coordinate 18,205, forward strand.
GAGCAGGCCCAACTTAAAATGCTCCAGGATTTCTTTGAGGTGATTGATCATGTACAACTTCAAACAGGAAGCGCCCTTCAAAGTATAGAGCTCACGTTTGCGAGTACACAAGATGAGCCCTTTGAGGCGGATGCGGATCCACGCTTTCCCTTTTATAATCCTAATGTAAAAGCGTTTTTAAAGGACAGGCTCCACTCGGATAATCATCACTCCACTGAAGTGACCAGTCTACCGAGGGCTTCCCTAGAGGACTTTAGTGGGGCGGACGAGGGAAAAAAAAGAGCGTGTATCTACTTCGATGAACTCAATGCAAAAGATGCTCTGGGAGCGATTCACGCGAGAATGCTTGAGAATTTGATCGGTGCTTTTCCGGATTGGAGGCGGGAGCGGCGATCGATTCAGTTTTATCGAACTGGAGATCTTTTATCTTGCGATACTATTTTCTACCTGGCTTCAAATTTTGTTCTCGAGCCCCCTGCTGCATTTTATCCGGATCTCGTAGAGTTTGCACAACATCACACTCTCACTTGGTTTAATTACAAATTTGATCACTTTGCAGAGGCGAGCGCCGACTATGCCAGGCGCCACCCGGGTGCATCACCCGTTTCTTTCCATGTTCCATATATGATTCAGCCTGATCGGCCTCCTACTTATGAAATCCCTGATCCAGGATTTTTTCGCTATTTTGATTACAAAGGAGAGACTTTCGAAAAACTGGCTCGCTATGATCCGATGACAAAGCTCTATAGCAATAGTCCAGAGCTGGGAGGGGTGCAGATTCAAGATCCATCCAAGGTGCAAGTGCTCTCTTATGCTCGCCATTCAAAAACTGATCAAAAAACTCCTTACGTTGTAGAGCAAAAATTGGGAGATGCCGGATCACTCTATTATTTTGCAGACCTTCCGTTTTCGTTTGGGCACTACGAAGACCGATATTTTATCTTTAGCGACCTCATCTACGATATTTTAAAAGAAAAAACCCCTGATCGTCCGCCGGTCGCACTCGTTCGCCTGGAGGATATTAATCCTAGCGACAGCATCAGTTCCATCTCTTGGGCCACTGATTATTTGGCCGATCACCACATTCCATTCTCGATGGCCATGATTCCTTACTACAGTAATCTTTTCGAAGATCCGATTCGTGGAGTGAATGAACCGGTGTGGAAACCTGCGGATCAGTATCCAGAATTCTTGGGAGCCATGAAATATGCAAAGGCTCGGGGAGCGGATTTTGTGGTGCATGGGCTCGCGCACCAAGCGGGTGATTTGATTAGCGGGTTTAGTGGTTCAACGGGAAGTGATTATGAGTTTTGGAGTTGGCCCGCAAACCTTCCTCATCCTCAGGATCGCCCGGAATGGGTATTGCAACGTCTAGAGCTCGCCAAATCAGTAGTAGACCGAATGGGAATTAAGCCTCTGGCCTGGGAGGTACCCCATTATGCGGGAAGTGCCCTTGATTTTGTTCTCTTTGGAAAGTTATTTGAATGGAATTATCACCGAGGTATCTATTTCAAATCTGAAATTAGAGAAGATGCGCCGATTACTACGCAAGAAGAGATCTTCAATTGTAATGATCGCGAATGTCGGGACCAAAGATCGGCGGCGCTCTCTCACATGAAGGTTGAGGCTGACTACAAAACCTTTGGAAGCCAAATCTTTCCTTATCCCATATTTAAAGACAGCTATGGTCAAGCGATTATCCCGGAAACTCTGGGGATGATCGACTTTGCATTCTACAGTCCGGGCACCTGGCGCCCGGTCAGCTTTACTGAAGATCTCTTGAGGCGAGCTAAAAAACTGAGAGTCATTCGAGGGGCGATGGCCTCTTTTTTTTGGCACCCGATTTTACTCAATCAGGACAATCGATATTACCAAGAAAAACCTGGGAGTTTTGAACAATTGGGCGGTACCCAGACCTTGATTCAGATGGTGGAAGGACTTAAAGCGCTTGGGTATGAGTTCAAAAGTATTTCGGATTGCAAACTGTTCCCACGCCGCGCGTGTGGATCTAATGAAGGGAATCGAGAAAAATGAAAGTCGTTTTAACTTTAGGGTTGTTGGTTTTAGTCTCGCTTTGGTCGAGCGATGTTCAAGCAATGATGGGAGGAATGAATCTCACGGAACAAGATAAATTCCCCTACGACGCGGCAGTTGGGGGAGGCGCTAAAACTCCCGCCCAAATCGCAGTCGATGAGATTCGGGCGTTAGGCGCCACGCATGTCATCTTAAATCCGAGGGCTACGATGAATAATCCGAAGGGGAATGACCTTGTGCCCGTGACTCCCATCTCAGATCGCTCGGCAGAGCGAGGCCGCTATAAACGACTCATTGATTATATCCATTCTCAAGGGATGACGGTCGGAATTCGTCCGATCTTTTTTGTGGTTGCTCCGGATGGAAGCTTTCCTTATCTTGAGCCTCTTCCTAATGGTGGCACGAAGCTCTGGTGGCACGGAAACATTGAGCCCTCGGATCCTAATCAATGGTTTGAGTCTTTTCGCTCCTATCTTGATATCTATCTCCTCATTGCAAAGATAAACCATGTAGAGGAGTTCACTCTCGGAGCGGAGCTCTATAGCATGACGGTGGGGATTGAGGATCAGTGGTTAGCCTATCCATATGGCTTTCCGGGACGGTGGTTAGATCTCCTCCATTATGCAAAAAAGAAAATCGATGCGACGACTCGAGTGATGTACGACATTAACTTCACTGACGATATTGTCAATGCGACTGGGGTATCGGCGAGTGGGGGTGAGCTTGAGCGTTGGAGATATCGTATTGTGGATCTCGCGAATCCAAGAAATCCGGAGGAGCATCAGATTTGGCAAGATCTCGTGTCTTTTTGGAATGAGCTTGATGCTGTGGGCATTGATATGTATCGATCCCTTGCCGGCACACATGACATCATTCCGACAAACTCACCTGATCTCGTTAGGCTTTTGCGGGTCAGGGCAGATCAGTTTGCATCCCAAATGGATAACACGATGGTGAACATTGAGTTGGTGACGGGAAAGCATCAGTTAGCCATGTTTAAAGAGCTTGGCTATCGCAGCATGGTGAAAGGGTTTATTGATCCCTTTTATTATGAAAACGGAGCTGGGGTTTATAGTGGCGCTCATCAGGCAGCGGCCTATGAGGCAATGTTTCAGTCGTTTTGGACGCCTAAGTTTGATTGGTTTGGTGGAGGATCGTTCTGGGATGTGGGCGTATCACCCAACCGAAACTCAGGTTCAGGTGATACGGGGTTTAGTCCTATTGGAAAATTAGAAACAGTCGATGTGTTAAAGGAAATCTTCGGATTTAAATATTAAAGCGGAAGACGGCTCAGAGTTGATCGGCAATCCTCTGGGCCGCAAATCCATCCCCGAAAATATTTCTTTGAATTCCGCGTTTTTCTGGGCGTCCTAAGTTCTTCGCCCATTGCATCGACTTCCGAATAGAGTCTGGATCGGTTCCCGCAAGTCTTGCAACTCCTTCATTCACCGCCTCCATTCTTTCGGTGGTTTTTCTGCAGATCACTACCGGAAGTCCCAGAGTGGACGCTTCTTCTTGAATTCCTCCTGAATCCGTAATGACGAACTCACACTCGGAGAGGAGGTGGCAAGTCTCTCCATAGTGGATGGCAGGGATCATGTGCACTTGTTTTAAGTGAGAGAGGTGTTTCTCAGCAGCAGGCTTAGCGGTGTGATTGGGGTGAATAGGATAGATGAGAGAGAGTTCAGGATTTGAGACGATGAATTTTGCGAGCGTCTCAAACCATGCATCCATGGCGGCTTTATTCTCTCTTCGATGAGCAGTTAACAGAACGGGTTTTTGGCCCGCGTCTTTCACGACCTTTAAGAGTTGAGAAATACTCTCAGGTGCATGTTGTTCCAGGGTCCATTTCAAGGCATCAATTCCTGTATTTCCGGTCAAAAAAATATTCTGAGCGGGAACCCCTTCATTCAGAAGGGCTTGCCTTGCCATTTCGGTGGGCGCAAAGTGGGCCTTTGCTACTATGGCTATGAGGCGACGGTTACCTTCTTCCGGAAAGGGGTGATCTAAGTCATAGGAGCGAAGGCCCGCCTCATTATGAGCGACCTTTACGCCCGATTGAAAGGCCGCCCAGGCCGCCATCGCAGCACTGGTGGTGTCTCCTTGAACAATCAGCCATTCAGGCTTAGATTTTAAAAACAGTTCATCTAAGCCCTCGAGTACCGCAGCAGAAGAGGAGCTTAAGGTTTGATTGGGTTTCATGATGTTCAAGTTAAAATCAAGATGAACTCCAAAGTGTGAAAGGGCTTGCTCCAGCAATTCCTTGTGTTGCCCGGTTCCGACCAGGGCAACTTTCTCTTTTCCAAATCGCCTCACGAGTTCGAAGTAAAGCGGCACTTGCTTGATCACCTCGGGGCGGGTTCCAACTAAAATCCAGTAAATTTGATTCTCCATGATAACGACTCCTTTGTGGTACCTTATGCCCATGAAAAATCAGATGTCGAATATTTTCTTCGTATTTATCCTTGTTTTTGCCTTCTTTTTCACGCAAATGATTGCGAGAGCTGATGAGTCCACGCAGGATTGGGACACTTTTTCCTCTCTCTATTTTGAGACCGCTTACTTAAATCGAGCTGGAACTGGTGCGGGACTGATTGTCCCAAAGGCGGGCGTGATCAACCGAAAGCGAGGATTCGAAATCTATTTTACTCCGAGGTTGGGCATGGATAGTCGAACCTTCCTCGAGAAGAGCGATCAAATTTATAATGATAACTATTTGTTCTTGGGTGCTGGTTTTGATTACACAGGTTTTATTGAAGGCGTGCGTTTGTCGCTTCAGTTAGGAAACTCTTTTGATCTGAATGAAAAGATTCACCTCGGAGGATTCGATACGAGAGTGGGCTTCATGACCTATCATGAACAGATGTGGGGACTTGAGCGATTTTGGAATGAGATTTACTCAGAAGCATTTTATGTGCGTCGTTACCGTAATGGACTTTTTAATCTTCAGCTGAGAAGTGTTTATGTTCCTCTTCAGTTGAAGCAAGACCATGGACGTGTTTTTGAAGGAGGACCGTACCTGAACGGGAGCTTCTCATTCGATACTGCAGCCTATGATTACAATCGTTTTATCGAAGCCCAATACGGGGTTCGCATTCGCTATCGAGCACCTTTCGCAACAGCACTCCATGTGCTTGGGGTGATAGGTAAAAGGACACAGGTGAACGCGAACCCACGTAACTATCAAGACTTCAGATTGTTACTCACTGGAAGCTACGAAATTTAATGTCTTAGGCTTTCATCCGAAGGTGGGGAGGCTGTAGGCGCCTTCTCACCCGGCTTGCGGTTCAAAGCGTTGACGAGCGCGAGTCCTGAAATCGCAATTGCAGCAATCACGACAAATGGCTCTTTCTTCACAACTTTCGCCACACGATTCAACATTGAATCGAGTTTAGCAGATGCAGCCTCAACTGATTCAATCATGATTCCCTCGACCTCGCCGAGTAGTTTACCACTGAAATCAGTGACATTCTCCCGTTCGTGAGTCACAAAATCGAGTGTTCGATTTTTAAGTGACTCGATTTTTGGATCAATATTTATCTCACTCATGGTTAATGTTTCCTTTCCATGGAGTGAGGAGCAATCGTCGTGCCGTCTAAGCAGACCTTAATCTTGATTTAATCGTGATCGAGAGTATCAATTGAGACAATGCCGATCGAGTCAACGCCGAATCCGTCACTTTACCCCAACAACATAGGCGATATAGGAGTGCGACAATTCTGAGTTTTCGGTCGGGAGATATTCACCCGAGCCTTCGCCTTCTTCGTCAGGACGTTCCCAAAGAACGACGCTCTCTTTAAATCCAGCGTCTTTCAGGATTTCTCGGAGCTCTCGAATACTCCACACTCTCCAGTGGTAGGTGAATGCATCATTGAGCCATTCGCCATCAGGGAGTTTAAAATGAATGGAGTAGTCATTGACGGAGGTAATGGGGTCAAATTGATGCTGTTCCCAAACCTGGGTGACTTTTCCTAATTGAGGTACGGAAATCGTTTTCACTTCCCGATGGGGCTCAATGAATCCAGGCCCTCCGGCGACTTCAAGAAAAAAAGTGCCTTTCGATTTCAGGGATTTAAAAGCGGCGCGAGCATAGCGGAGAAGTTCTTTTCGTTCGTGAAATCCAAAATAGGAAAAATTAAATGCGCCAATCATATCGAATTTGGCAGGCATGGCCTTCTTTACGTCTTGTCGCAAAAATTGAACTCGAGATTGTTGATCCCGTTTGAGTTCTGCCCTGTTCACGTCGTTCGCATAAGCCAGAACTTCGCGGTCGAGATCGATTCCTACGGCTTTATGTTTTTTAGATCGTTTGACCCATTCACAGGCGATTCGACCGCTGCCGCAGAAATCCTCCCGAAAGTGAAGCGGGTCCTTTCCCGTTAACCATTGGTGGAACTGCGGCAGGTAATCGACCTGCCAGTTGGGGCTTTGCACACTGAGTTCATAGAGTTTAAATTTTGATATGGGTGTCTTCACACCCTTTACTCTATTTCATCTCTACGAAGTTTGCAGAATTATCTGCGTCAGTGGTGCAAAGTCTCACTTCGAGAGCTCGGCTCCCGTCTGGTCAGGCGAACAATGGCATATCCCAAGACTGCAACGATCGCCGCGGTCGCGACAGGATTCTTCCGAATCACCTCGCCAGCTTTCTTCGTGAAGGCCATAATTTGGAGGGCGGCTTCATCGAGTGTGCTCTTCGCTAAGGATTCTAATTCTAGCATCGAGGAGCTCACCGGGCGTGAACTTGAGTCGAATTTAGTCGTGTCATAGCTTGTTTTGGTTTCATTCATATACATACTCCTTCGGAGTCTAAACAGAGCAAGCTATGTACCGAATGTAGATCTAGGGAGTAGGGATGGGGCGGCCATAGTTATCCACACAGAGTTCCACGGTTTGGCCATGGTCTTTAAAGTTCCCTACGCTACAGAGGTTTGTGGCGGTGCGTATTTTGTAATGGTTTCCATAAAAAGATACGAATCCCCCTGCATCGGTACTACTGGTGGGTGATCGGTTTAGTTTCGTGGCTTGAGTAGGGATCTGAGAAAAGGCTGAGCCCCCCCCAATCATCGCAAGCCCTATGAAAATGCCAATGTAGAACTTCATCCCTAGCCTCGGTCTTTAGGATAGCACTGAAAATGCGCTTCAAAAATGAGTCGAAAGGGACACGCCAAAATTCAATGAAAATAATTGTGCACCCCTGACAGCAAAATGAAGGTTTGTGATAGTCTAGCTTTATGAACGAAAGCTTGATTCAAAAAACACTCAGAGTGCTGGGCAATCGGCGCATGGCAGCCACATTACTATTTGGATTTTCATCCGGGATTCCGCTCGGGCTTACTGGGGGCACCCTCCAGGCTTGGATGACCCAAGAGAAGGTAAACTTGGCGACCATCGGGATTTTCTCGTTAGTGGGACTTCCCTATGCCCTGAAATTTCTCTGGTCACCCCTCATGGATGCTTATTTGCCCCCTTTCTTAGGGCGTAGAAGGGGCTGGATCTTGGTGAGTCAGGTTCTTCTGATCCTCTCAATTGCCCTGATGGCGGTCACGAGCCCGGTACTGCAGCCCGTGCAGATGGCGACGATTGCTTTTTTGGTCGCGTTCTTTAGTGCAAGCCAAGACATTGTGGTGGATGCCTATCGTACCGATGTTCTGTTGCCCGAAGAATATGGTTTGGGTTCTGCGGCCTATATCATGGGCTATCGAATTGCGATGCTCGTCAGCGGTGCCTTGGCGCTCATTCTTGCAGATCAAATGTCTTGGAAGAGTGTCTACTTTCTGATGGCGCTCACGATGCTCGTGGGAGTGATTGCGACCTTATTTTTAGCTCCTGAGCCTGAGATGGGCATCAGCAGACCGAAGTCTTTGGGTGAAGCGGTTTATCTTCCGCTTGTGGATTTCTTTAAGCGAAAAGGTTCGATGGAGGTCTTGTCCTTCATCGTATTGTACAAGCTCGATGTCGTGATGGCATTAGCCCTTACGACCGCATTTATGCTGCAAATTGGTTTTACAAAGACCGATATTGGAGCGGTGAATAAGGGAGTGGGGCTCGTTGCGACCATTGTCGGCACACTTTCGGGCGGAGCGATCATGACCAAGCTCGGGATGAAGCGCTCCCTTTGGAGTTTTGGAATTCTTCAGGGCTTAGGGAATCTGACTTTCGTCGCTCTTGCACATGTGGGTTACAATTACCCGCTTATGGTGACTGCCGTCGCAACGGAGAACTTATTGAGCGGAATGGGAACGGCGGCCTATTCAGCCTTCTTGATGACTCTTTGTAATAAAAAGTTCTCTGCAACTCAGTATGCGCTACTCACAAGCCTAATGGCACTGACACGAGTGTTTGCAGGAGCTCCCAGTGGTTTTCTTGCTGAAAAGTTGGGATGGCAGTCTTATTTCCTCTTTTCGATGAGTTTGATGCTTCCAGGTTTACTTCTCTTGACCCGCTTTGATCGTTGGAAGACGAGCCAAGCGGAGTAAGTATCCATCCGCTATTGCTTAGGAATGGTCATGACCGCGCGAGCTCCGACCAGGCACTCAAGTGGCGCACTGGTCATTGCATCTAAATAAGCCTCGGGTGCTCGAGCGAGACATGCCTTCCTTGCAAGATCCGCGTCTCCGCTCGGGGAAAAAACGGAGCGATTAATAGGAGAGAGTGAGCTTGTCACGCCGCCGCTTGTTTCGCAGCGCTCCTCTAAAAAGCAGGAGTATTTGGGGTTATTCGCAACATAGTTACAGCCCTCTTCTTGTTTCTGTTGAAGTGCGTTTACGTCCGTATTCCTAAAATAACCTGAAGTTCCAGCGCCCATTCCTGCAGCATATTGTTTACATTGGTAACTCAAAAGAAAAACGGAAGGCGAGTAGGCAATCTGGGTGCAATAGACTCCAGAACTCAGCTGCGCCCAACAAAATCCTGACGGTGCCGCATCGGCGCGAGCATTCAGTACGAGTGTAAAAAGAATCACGAAGAAAAGTTTCATAGTCGGGCCTCACATTCTATACTCTCCTCCTGTAGCAAAAGCTGTTCCACTCACGCTCATCACTTTCAAAGGATCCATGCATCATGAATGAAAAAATCGAAAATCTTCTTCCTAAGCAAGGAGCCGCTTATCTTCATGAAGGACTCTTTAGTGCGGATGAGAGTGCAAATTATATGGAAGAATTGATGACTGGAATTCGCTGGAAGCAAGAGCCCATTGTGATCTTTGGGAAACGTGTGATGCAGCCCCGCCTCACTGCTTGGCATGGGGATCCAGGAAAAGCTTACCGATACTCAGGAATCTTGATGGAACCCACCCCCTGGAACAAAGCACTCCTTGAGATTAAATCTAAAATTGAAAAAAGTACGGGAGTTACTTTCAATAGCGCACTCTTAAATCAGTATCGCCACGAAAAAGATAGTATGGGTTGGCATCGAGACAATGAAAAGGAACTCGGAGTGAATCCCGTGATCGCATCGGTGAGTTTCGGAGAAGTGAGACGATTTTTGTTTCGCCATTATACAGAAAAGAGTTTGAAAAAAGAACTCTACTTGAGTGCAGGGAGTTTGTTGCTGATGTCAGGAGAGACTCAAAAACACTGGGAGCATTCAATTTCAAAACAATCAACGCCTGTTGGACCGAGAATTAACATCACTTTCCGGACTATTTTGAGCTGAGCAATCTAATTGAGGGAGTGCGGGTGTCGACCATTCCCGGTAGGGATGATCCAGGTCTTCACTAAATTCAGTTAGGTTCAGTAATTCATAATGCTCATCCGCTTGTTGGCCTCCAATGGTAAACTCTGCTCCGAGTCGTTTGATCCACTTGTGTTGGCCGCGTTCAGTGCAAGTGCCATCTCTTGAAAGGCAAGCACGCTTGTATTCGGGAGGCCAACTTGGGTTATTGGTTCTTTGGGAGAGGTCATCTAAAGAATTTTGGATGACTTGTTCGGCGTCTGTTCCCGAAAGTCCGGCGAGTCCATTCAGTGTTTTTCCCTCAGTAAGCGCGGTGAGGCTGTTAATGGTGTCTAGAATGTCTACTCCCGGTAGTCCGATGAGGGAGCTCAAGTCCACGAGCATTTGTTTCATTCCTGTTTTAAAGAGTAAAAAATCCTCATTGGGGTCAGCCATGCTGAATTGAATTCGGTAACGTTTTCCTTTTTGAATGATTCCGTCTGTGACCATTCGGGGTAATCCCGTTAGAAATCCTTGATACTGCGGAGGTGCAATATCCCCGAAATACCAAGAATCAACAACCTTATTTCGAGCCCCCGATAAATCACTCAACTCCACCTTACCCGCAACGGGAGTAAGGTAGGAGTCCTCGCTTGAACCAAAATGGTCCATCAGGAGTTGAAGGTCGACGCGCGTGCGTGAATCTTTTTCTGGCTTGATTCCGATCGCCCCTAATTCAACTCCTCCACGCCAGGTATCGGGCCAAAAGGGAGAGTTGATTTCGACCGGCGCGCTGGGGTAGGAGAGCGAATTGGAATTAGGATTTAAAAGTAAGCGTATTTTTGATGACCCGATTGCGGTGAGGTCAGTAGTTAATCCGCTAGCATCTCCAGCAATATAAGTATTCAAGAGTGATTGTATCTCACCCGCTTTCAAACCTTGACGATTAATGTAGGAAACATCCGTGCACTCCTTTCTTAAGCCAACGCTGATGCCGAAACGACTGGTTTTTTGAATCTTCAGATAGAAGAAATCTCCGTAAAAAATAATGTGGTCGGGTGAAATCTTCACCATGGTTGCAGCAGGCTCAGTCTCGGGTAGGAGAATGGTGTTCCCTTCCAGTTCCTTCACGTCGTAATAGGTGCAGGATCTGAGAAAAGCGAACCCTTCAAGAAATGAGTTCAGCTTGTCTTTTTTGCGTTGTTCACTTGGAAATGGATTATTTAAAATTCGGCACTGATCCGGAGTGTAGTGAGAGGTGAAGTTAAGGTCGCCTGATTTTCCATTGGGCTTTTGGGTTCTGAGTGCCAATGCAACCATAAGAAACTGACCTGCGGCATCCTTACAGCCTTCAATTATGGTCGGGCGTGCGCGGCTGCGCTCCTGCCCGTCATAGAAGTTTCCGCTTGATGGCATTTCGGTTGAAAAAAAGTAATTGATCGGAGGATCCTGAGAGGCGGTACAGGCTTCCGTTTGACTAACGGGCAGGAGCCCCAAGGCGAAAAGCGCAACCAACGTCGTAGATTTTAACTCGCTTTTGATCATTGCTTTACTCCTATCCTTGGGGCCCAAGTCCCATTATAGCAACATTAAGTCGCCATTTTTGCCGTTGTCACTTCCTTCATTTGATGAGCCACCGTCCATCAATGCTTCTTCAATTTTAGAATAAGTACAAACTTCAGCTCCGTGGCGCTGCCATTTACGCATAAATGGTAGACTGCTCTTTTCGTTGGTTTCAGTAAAAACATAACGAATTTTGCAGAAGCGTGGAGAGTGGGTCCCTGAAACCAGAATTGAATTGATTAGGTCAAGTCCACTTCCGGCTAAGTTAGTAAACGCGCCGCTATTCCCGAAGGAATCGCCGCCAGAAACTGGGTATCCGCTGCTATCGAAATTAAATGAAGCTTCATTGGCTACCGTATTATAAGTGCCGCTCAATGCTGATGATCCGTTGTGAGCATACTTGTAGGTTCCAACGCCTTGAAGATCACAAGTGTAGTAGGCCTTAACTTGTAGTCCTGCGAGGTCCGTGTAGGTTTTACCGTCGACAGTTCCTGGAATGATTAAACCATCGCGAGAGTTATCGCCTGGATTAGGGTTAGTCGCAAGAAAGTCGGTTGCGCTCGCTTGAGCCTGAATTGCTGAATTGATGCTCACACCATCAGCAAAGTACTCAATCTGTGGTCCACGATAACAGACATCCACAAAGTATTCAGCGCCGTAAAGTTCAGAGCCTAATTCAAAGCTAAGATCCTTAATGCGGCTATTCCATGTGTCCGAATCATTGCTAAATGCTGAATTCCAAGTTCCGTCAATGTACGCAGAACGGGTGAATGTTTGAGGGTTGGTGTCGGTGATGTTGTCGCCCGTTGCTTTATGATCTTTCCAGTCAACCGATGAAACCTTCAAGAAGTCCATGAGTGAGTCGCCGCCATCACTTCCTGTACATACGCACTGAGTATTACAGATCCCCTTGTCCCGACAATCGTTCGGTGTACAAGAGTTGGTGGTGCCTTCGAAGTAACACACTTTTGAGGTGGTTCTTTTGTGCCGAATGCCGGCGTTACACGCATAGACGCTGGGCCCCGAACTATAGACTTTAAATTTAAATCGAAGCGAAATCGCCTCGGAATTTTGAGTTGCACTCATGAATGCCATTGCGGCGATGAGCAGGGTCTTGATGATACGATTCATTTTTCCTCACTTTGATTATTTTCATAATCGGTTTAATGCTCAGCTTGAAACTTATGTTTCAAGCAGGTTCAATAACTTCTATTTAATTCTCATAATCGAAATCATTGAGCGGGCGTGACACTGACAAAGGGATTCGACAATGTCAAACGAGGGGAATGTGTTTTGATAGAAAATTGTGAGAGTGAACTCTGATTCTTTAGTTATTGTTTACGGAGTGTTTTTGGATTCTCAATTAATGCGGAAAGTATGTTCAAGAAATCTTTAGGACGCTAGATTTGTTTGACTGCAACTTGAATTTGTTGGATTCAGTTCCAGCTTTTAAGCAAAGGAGTCCAGATGAAAATAATTTTATTTATAATGTTCTTCGTGATGCCTCAGTTTTCTTTTGCGCAAACACAAGCAATTGAGCTTAGTCCTGCATCAACCACAAGGACACCGCCCCCAGCGGGCAGTGATTTCTCAGGAGGTGCTGCGGACTTTGATCCCTCGTACTATTCTCCGAGCGCCGTTCATCGACTGATTCAGGATTCGATGCGAATTCAGTGTCATGAGGGACTTTGTCAAATGGCGATGGTGGACACTCATGGATCCTCTTTTGTCGTTGAGGTTTCAGCAGGATATGGTCCTAATAACGGAATCAATGCGAGCGGAGGGGGGGGCCAAGGGGGAGTGGTGGTGGTGAATCCTAATTCCGGAGGGGCTTCAGTCAGTCAGCCGTTTTTTGGTCTGACCCTGCGATACACGACACAACGATGTCGACAGTATGTGAATGTGCCCACTGCTCTCTATGTCTCTCTCAACACTTATCTTTATGGTCTCATCAATGAAGATGGAACCACGAAACGAACATTCGATCCGGCTGAGCAAACGATGATTCTTTTTTACACGACCATTTTAAAGCAAGCAAGTGGCTGCTCCTCGTCGAAATAAGGGCCACCCATGCAATCCTTCAGAAAAAGCATTTTCCTCATTTTGATGATTACCGGGATTCCCTTGCGTTCATCCGCAGAATCCCGCAAGCCCCTGATCTTTGAAAATCGAGCAGCCTGCGCGCTCGATTCAAAACTCCCCGCAGATTCGGCACTCTTGATCGTCGATAGCTACAATGCCGGTAAATTGGTTGATTCTTGGTTGAAGGGTCTTGAGCCCAACATTTCAGCGAACATGAACACAGAGAAGGGGCTCCGCTACTTTCGTTTGGCGGTCACTGAAATGTTCATGACCCTCGCAAGTGAGATCTTGAACGGCCGTCTTCCTTTAATTTCAAGTGATGACGAAATAATAAAGCGGTGTCAGGGGCAGACACCTTGCCCGGAAATGGAAATGAAGCTGGATCAGGTGTTTCAGGCGTGGACTCAAATCAGTGCAGTCCCCAACGTTCCCCTGCAAGGCGCCAGTGTGAGTTGCCTCTATCTTAGAAAATTTTCGGAGTTTCAGGCTCCTTGGAATCGGGATCGACCTGATCAGAGTGTTTTGCAAAAGCTGGCACAGGATACCTTGAATTCAAAAGACCTAGTTTCGGAGTGCTTTGATGAATCAGAGAGTCTTTCGTCTAGACGTTTTGCTCTTCAGTTTGACCTGAATGGACAGGATCCTCGTTGGTGGAGTCAGCATGGCTTTGATTTTTGGTTTAGCTTAAAACTCTATTTCTCTTATTCCTGGAGAAATCCAACTTATATTTTGGGTGAGACCCATCCTTTGCTCGGCCTTTTTCGAAGTCTTGCAGTGGAGCAAATGATGAGTTTGGTTTCCAATACTTGTAAGTCGATCGAAAAACCGGTGTGCACGGAATCCCAAACTGCTTTAGAGGTTTATCGATTGATTGCAAGGGCAGGTGCTCCCGCGGATTTAGATCACCCCTTTTCGCGGGGCGCGGATCAGGCTCTTTTAGCTCAAGCGGTGCCAGTGTACCACGAAGATGTTGCGGTACTTCCGGAGGGTCAAGAGGCCGGAGTTTGGTTAAAGTCTTATCAAGATCAAATCTTAAAGAATCGAGGGTTCTTAAAACAAAAACTTTTGAGTGCAGTTTCGTTATTTGAATTAATGAAGTCCGCTCTTCCGGTGGAAGACCTGCAAAAAGGACTACTTACGCTCAGATCTCAAATCCAGGATCACCCCCTCTTGTATAAGAAAATGCAGGTTCTTTGCTCTGAGGATTCACTTGCGTTTCACCCTTTGTTTGGGGTGATGGAGAAAAAACTTGAGGGTGTTGTGAGTGATAAAAGTTTTGAAATGCTTTTTGATTCTATTTCCAATCAGCAGTTGAGGGATCTCGTATCGTATGGAGTGAATGTTGGGAAAATGATCGAGCCTTTGTGTGAACAAATCAAAGTTGAACAGCTCTGGGCAAAGGGTAAAGAGCCTGAAGCGGCGGATTTGAGTGCATGGTATCGAGACTTGATGGGAAATGGAGATTCTGGTTCCAACGATTTTTTTGGATTAGGAAATCTCTTTAATCAGGATGCAATGGGCCTTCCTGCGGTCCTATCCCAAGAAAGAAGCACGGATTCAGGAACTGAGAAGTCAACGGTCTGTTCAGATGTCAGTGACTGTGGACGACTCATTTTGAAAACTCTTGTGGATCTTAATTCGATTTCAACTTGGACCAGTGCTCTTACGCCCATGAAGGAATGGATTCAATCCCCTAGCCTTGCAAACCCGTGGGCAACTGAGCAGGCCTGTAAGCTGTATGATCCTTGGTACGCCACTCATCGCGCTTTTGTGGCGATGGTGGGTGATTTATTTACGACCACGGTTACTGGGATCGCACCGATTCCTGCTTATTTAGCCATTGACCTGAAGCCCAGTACCGTGACGGGATTTCAACCGGAGCCGCTAGCGGGAGATGTTTTACTTCATCCCAATCTTCAGCGGGGCGGAGTCAGTTACAGTTTAGGAATTGATTTGGGGCCTTGGACTGGAATTCCGTGTGCGGCCATTGTGAGTCCGAACGCGATCGGTGCCAATACGAATGGCTTTTACACTTTAGGAGGAGTTCGGGCGGAAGCGTGCATGGCACAGAATTCTCATCGTTTGACCGTGACCGGTGCCTCCGATTCCAATGCTAATCCAAACGCCCAGCGATCCTCCTGTCTCATGTGTTATTTGAATCCGTATTCGACTGCGAGGAGCCTCAGTATGCTGGGAACCACTCCCGTTCCTCTGCTCAGGCTTGCTGCGGGAGTCGTATTCAGTGGGGTGAGTCTCATCAAAAAACTTTCCGATCCAGTGGATGTTCCCAGGCGTTTTACGGTAGACCCCGCAAAAGTCGCTGCTACTTTTCAAAAGTATAGTTTCATTCCGAAGCATTGCGTGAGGCGATTGATTCATGGTCATTCTTGTCGATGGGCCTGGCTTACCGCGGATGAGCGCAAACACGAGCCCGTAGAGGAGTGATGGAGATGCGTACTTTGTTTGTTGCACTTCTCGCCTGCGCTTCAAGCCAGGTTTTCGCTTTTGATGTGAACCCCTTCCTCTCGGCCCTGGGACAAGAACTTCGAATTACGTGTAAAGCCACGGACTCTGAAGCCTGCCTGGCGCTTTGTGGAGAGAGTTCGGAGTGCAGGATTGAAGAGCCTTCTTGTCGGAGTTGTGCGGGGACTCAGAATCTTTGGATGAAGCGTGTGTTGGATCAGGTCGGACTGAGTCTTCGTGCAAGGGGAGCTCCGATTTCAGACGCCCAGTTTCTCGAGCTTCTAAAGGTTGGAAGTTGGATCTCATTACACGAGAAATCGCTCTATAACTACAGTTCAGTCTTTAACGGAGCCCTGATCAAAGAGCAGTTTGATCGAGCCTGTGCTGAGGTAGGAGGCGTTGATGGAATCCTCCTCATCAAGACTCATCCTGTAACACACGTTCCTGAAGAGATCATGGGAATGATCTGCTCAGAGGCTTTAACCCATGATGCGCATCTGTATCTGTTTCCTGAGTCTGAGAACCGCCTCTCAGCGATATACAAGAGACGGCCTTTACCCGCCTCATCCGACAGGCGGTAAAAGCGGAGAGGGAATAAGGTTTAGGGAATTCAATTTGCACATCAGGGTTTCTTCTAGGCTAAATTTTTTAGATATTCATCGAGCTTATCCAGTGACCCAGTCCATCCTTGGGTCATCCCACTCTTAGCGCTTTTAAAAGTGTCGCGCTCCTCTTGGGAGGCTACACCAAAAACCTCCCACTGAAGAGTGATCCGAGTCTTTTGGGGGCCTTCTTCAAAAAAGCGCACCGATGTCTTCATGGCTTCAGGCCAGGTGGGAGCCATCGGGTGACGAGCGGTATTCCCATTACTATCCGCAAAATTTTGAATATAGACGAGGTATGAAGGCTTGATCATTTCAATATATTTGGCTTTGCCATACATAGCGAAGTCAGGATTAGACATTTTATAAAAGGATTCACCACCCGGGCGAATATCTGCGCTTAAAAATTCTCCAGTGAGACCCGCTGGAGGCGTCCAGTTCATAATATGTTTGGGATGGGTCCAGGATTCATAGAGGGTTTCAATGTCGGCATCAAAGGAGCGATTGATCACAAATATTTCCTTGCCAGAGTTTTGTTTTTCTAGAAACTCCGCCAGGCGATCCCAGGTTGAATCTCCACCCGCAATTTTGATAAATTTACGCGTTTCGTCTGCAGCCTCCGGTGTAGGGAAAATCATGGTCATTTCCATTTCGGTTTTGTCGCCTAAATCATGAAATGAAACTTTAACTCGAAACATCGGGGGTTTGTCTTCAAAGCCACCGTGGTCATAAACTAAATATCGAAAGGGATCGACCTCGAGAAATTGGGTGTGATTGGGATAAGTAACCCCGTCTGGACCGAGCATGGTGTAAAGCCAATCGCCACCTGTTCTTACTTCTTTCCTTACGGTTGAAATCGTAAAGCCTCGCGGCCCCCACCACTGAGCCACTTGTTCAGGATCTACCCACGCTTCCCACACTTGCGGAATCTTAGCGTTATAAATTCGTGTGATGTACAGTTCATTGGGTTTGTTTTTATCTGACATTTCTATTTCCTTTGTGCTCGTCATCAGGCCTTAGAGTGCACGATGCACGCAGGAGTCCTTACTTTTAGTGAGTCTGACTGAAATATTAATATGGGAAAATGAAAATTGAGGAGAAAAATGGCGGGCCCGGGTTCGCCTTCCGTTCGCCCGGGAAAATCTAAGTCAGCCGTCGTGGCTGCCTTACTGCGTCCGATTCAGTGAATCGTCCGCAGCCGATTTTCCCATTCTCACCCTTTCGACCCCGCCATTTACGAAAGGACGCATAAAAATAGAAATACCCTTTTTAAGGCAGTCACCGGAGCCATCGATGGCGATAGCAGTGCAAAGGCAGGATGCCTGATGCTTTGAAGTTGTTTTATTTTATATGGGGAAGTGTTTGAAAATGGCGATTAAGCCGTTTGAAATGCACCAGCGCAACCCGCTGATTTAAATGGTTAAAAGTTTTGCAGACTCAGAGATCATCGCATAGATCAGGGCAATTTTCAAGCCATTTCTGCCTCTTTGCGTTACAGGTGGCACGATCCTTCCATTAGGTGAGTGCATGAAACCAGTGAAAAAGAAAAAGACGAAAAGTAAGATCTACAGTTGTGAGGCCTATGTTCAGTTCATCGAACCTGGAACCCAAAAGCGGGTTTGGAAGTGGGTAGTTCGTTCTGCCTCGATCGTCACCAAGAAGGACAAAATTCGATGCCAGTTTTGTAGTGCTCCGGTGGTTCTGCATCAAGGCGGCAAAGTCACCGCACATGTTGAGCACATGCGCGATTCACCGTCGGTCGAAACATGTGTGGTCGGGAGTAAGTTTAAAACGAATCAGGCCTCAGAGAGCGGAGCTTGATTATGCCAAGGAAAAAAAGAACCCAGACTACACCTGTGGCAAAATTTATTCGACGGCTTCAGCGTGAAAAAGGTCTGACCGCAAAAGCAATATCAGATATTGCTGGATGTTCGCCTTCGATTATTAGCTCATGGTCTTCGGGGTCATCATGGCCTTGCGAAGCAGTCATTCATCTCAAAAAACTCTGTGAGCATTTTGGTGAATCATTCTCCGTGGCGCTTACAGGCGAACCTGAGCGAAAGGTCAAAAGTTTCAGTGAACTTGATTCCATGTTTGATCATGTGGAAGTATTCGATGGTTATGCGAAAATTAAATTGGTGAAGCTTGTACTGAGAAAATAATTAGCACCGGCTAGATTAACTCATTGAAAGTATTCCGTTAATGTTGCTCACTTATATTTTATATGTTACTTTTCATAAGTATGATTAGCTTTTTTTTGATTTTCAGTTTTTTCCTTCCAACCAGCTCTTACGCAAATAACAAAGAATGTTGGAGTGACACATCGAAGTCCTGTTCGCTTTCCGGATCTCTGGAGCTTCATACCTATCCTGGTCGTCCTGGCTATCAGGACATTAAAAAAGGTGATGAAGCTGAAACTGGGCTTTATTTAAAACTAGACCAGCCCATTACCATTCACTTTAAAGATTGGATTGATGAAAAGGAAATTTCTGCAACTGAACAGATTTCGCTGATGCATATCGCAGGAGAATTTAACGACAAGTTTTTTAGAATAGCTAAAAATAAAAATCATGTTTCTATTGATAGTCTGGTTTTTGAAGCACAAAACGGGCATCATCACACCCATTTCTTGATTGATGCGAATAATAATATTGTTGTGGATAAAAAATGAGTTCGGATCAATACGTCAAAGCTAGAGGTGGTCCGAATAATATCACTATTTATTATACAAGCGACAATCGACTGATGATCCGATCTGGTGGCACTTGGACTTGGAGAAATAATAATCCTGGAAATATGGAACACGGAAATTATTCGAAGAATAATGGATGCATTGGTTACTCGGGTGGATTTGCAGTTTTTCCTACACCCGAACAAGGCGAGATTGCATTAAGGGATCTTTTAAAAAACGGTTATAAAGGTTCAAGTTTGCAAAATATGATCAAACGCTATGCGCCTAAAAAAGATAAAAATAGCCCGCAGAAATATCTGAAGTTTATTTTGTCAAAAATTGGAGTGAAAAACCCAAAAACTATGGTGAGAGATCTTGACTCGAAACAGTTTGAAGGTTTGGTGACTGCAATCAAAAAATTCGAAGGCTGGGAAATTGGACACATCAATCTCCCACTTCGAATTACAAAAGTTTTGAAAGATCCAAAAAAGAAAGTGATTGTCGCCTACTACGTTGAAAAAATGGGCTGGATTGAAAAAGATCAAGCGATTGCACTTTCTGAAAATCACAAAATTGATGGAGTGGTAGCAAGATCAAGTACAGGGAGTCTTTACATCAGAACCAGACACGATGTGATGATCACTAACAATCTGGGAGTGTTGGGATAGCCAGTCTGGGAATAGGAGAGAATAAATGGTTGCAGTGCTCTACTCATAATACAATGAAACAGGACCCTCAGTTGTGCCTGCATAGACTCCCGAAGTTGTCGCTTCATCAGTTTTATAAGATAATTTTTTTTCAAATCCAATTTCCTTGAGACGCGCCCTAACCCTCATGACGTCAGCAACGTCTGATGAATCGTAGGTGTAAACACAAATCACTTTAATGAATGGATTCTTTGCGAGTTCGTTTGATTTTGAAGTTGCTACCTTGGCTGCCATTCCAAGCCGCCCAGCAATGGTTTCATCGTGGATCAGCTTCCAATATTGATCTATTTTTTTGAAAGAAGTGAAAATTAACCATTTACCCGATCTGTCAGTCCAGTCGGTAGGGGGATTTGGATTTTCAGCATGAACCCAGTACGCATCTCTAATTTTGGATGGTGGTCTCGAGTTCATTTGAAATCGAACTCCGGCGCGGGTGTATCTTGGACCCGCTTTAGCGGTCGGCCTCCGGAAAACATTCCCATCGGCTCTCGGATTGAGTAGCCCATTTTTAGATAAGCCCTAATTCTGTTTCTATACATTTTTACGAGCATGGCACTATACGAATCAACGAAGTCGATAATTTGGACTTTAGTTTTTCCTTCCGCTAGACGGTGGATACGGCCTGCATATTGAACCATCCGTCCTTCGAATGAAAGTGGGGTCGCTAAAATCAGGGCATCTAGTTCCGGTAGATCAAACCCCTCGCCAATTAACGATCCTGTGGACATAAGGAGCAGTGGTTTTTTTGCGTCGAGAGCTGTCTGGATTTGTTCGAGCGCTAGCTTTCTTTGCTTTGACGTTAAATCACCATCGAGTCGGATGATCTCTAATTCCATCGCAACGGCTTCAAGCTGTTTCTTAATCTCTGCTGCTATTTGATCGAGATGGTCTTTTCGATCGGACACGAGTAGTGGAAAATGTCCATTTTGTATTGATTCAATGGTTAGTTTTGCAATCTTTTGATTTCTGGATTCATCATTCACCAAATAATTGATGAGGACCTGATGCGGTGGCCTGTGGCCGATTTCATCCGGTGTTTTGAATCCAGTTTCATGGATCACTACAGATTTACTGAGTACGCCACCATCTGCGGTAATAATTTCATGCTTTACAGGGCCGCATTGTTGAAAAAGGATTTTCTCTAATCCATCTTTTCGATAAGGCGTTGCGGTCAGCCCCAATATGTATCGCGCCGGAATTCTTTTCAAAATATCCTCAAACGTTTTCGCTGGGATGTGATGGCACTCATCAATAATTATCTGAGAATAATTTTGAGCAATCTCCACAACGTCCTCAACGTGACGGAGTGAGTGCATGCTTGCAACATCAATCTTTCCAGTTAGTTTCTTTTTGGTTCCGGAAAGAACACCGATTTCCTTTGACGGAATGCCCAAAAACTCAGTGATCCGTTTCTTCCATTGTTCGAGAAGTTCCTGCCGATGAACAAGTATAAGGGTAGAAACCTTTCTTTGAGCAATGATCGCACACCCTATGACTGTTTTTCCAGATCCGGGAGGCGCAACTAAAATACCAATATCGACCGATTTCCAAGCCTTGAGTGCATTCTGTTGCACTGGTTTGAACTCACCTGTAAACTCTACCTTAACTTTCCTCTTCGCAATTCTCTCATCACGAATAATGATCTTGGCACCCGCCTTGGTGAGAATTTTGACAATATTATCTAGAACGCCTCGAGGGAGAATAATTTGATCGGGCGTGATTTGACCGGAAAAAATAAATCTTGGTTTATCGTAAGTATCCATCCTCATGCGTTGAAACTTATAAAACTCTGGGTTTGGAAAGCTTGCGGTTTTCCTAAGCTTTGCAACTATTTTTCCAGAAAGGAATTCAAGAGGAACTGCAATCATTGCCCCGAAGGAAATTTCGATCGTCTTGCCTTCTAGCGAGTAATCAATTTGGTCGGCTGTGGTTTTATCTAATATTGCTTGATCAGTCACCCAAGAGACATCATCAAAGCCGTCGGTCTTTTTGATTTGAGTTACTTTGGGAATCCACTGATCGAGGATGCTAGTTACCTCGTTGAGTGAGATTCTTCGAACTTGACTGAGGTACTCCCACTGATTGTCGAAAGAAATGAGCTTGTCATTCAAAAAGCTAGAATTTCCTTTTTCTCGCGGTACTTTTTGAAGTGGGAGAGCGATAAGATTTCCAAATCCACCATTGGGTAAATAATCTTGGGAAGGAAAAAGTCGGTCGTATGAATCTAAACTTAGATGAATGTTGATTTCGGAGCATTTTGCTAAGATCAGTGTGCCAAGGGCCCTTGCAATTCTTGCCGGAATTGGTTCCTCAAAAAAAATCCAAGCGTGAGCGCCATTACCTGATCTTGATCTTTCGATTGCAACATCAACTCCTAATTCTCGGGCGGTTTTTTGATAAGCGAGCACATCTTTAGACCAAGCCGATTTATCAAAGTCAGCTGCAAGAAAGGTACAGGTATCGTCCTCACGGATAGCATAGGTTCCGATGGTTTTCCCCAGCAAGTGCGCATTTGCGGCGGCCTCATCCAGAGGAAGAAACTTTTGAAAAGTGCAGGCAGTACATTTTATTTTTGGCTTCTGACAAATTGGCTTTACCCACTCGTTTGCACAGACTGGCGCGTAGCCCTGTTTTCCAGTCTTTGGGTTTTCCCATCTCTTTGGAAAAACATCGGATCGGCACCGGAACAATTTTAGAAACAGAGCAACTTTTTCTTCAGGTTTAAGAGGGGTTTGCTCTAAAGCCCTTCGTCCGAGAAGTGGTGGAAGCGGTTTATTAGCAGGAGCATCGGCAAGGGACTCATTTTTTAATGAGTTCAATTGCAGGACGAGCTTGGCTCGCTCCTCATCGAGAGTAGCTAATCTTTCTTCAATTTTTCGAATGTCATTCTCAGTACTCATGGTTCCTTAGAACTCCATTTTCTCCAATTGTGCAATTATTTCATCAAATGCCTGACGACATTTTGGGGCATTCTTGATTCCCGAGACTGCACTTGCCCAACCCTTTTCTAACAAGGTGAGGTCAATGCTTTTAAGGTGTAGTGCTAGGTTCTTTGGAAGATTGGTTTCTCGATATTGAAAACAAGCCGCCAAGGCATCACGAAGAATCTTAGAATTTGCCCTGAGCAGGAACTGCGAAAGATCAAATACATCTTTGGAACGTGAATTCTCGGATCCGCGTTCGACAAGAGCATGGATTTTTTCTGCAATCATCGTCTCGATAGGATAGACTTGCCAGCTAATTCTATTGTTTCCCAGAAGTTCATCTGATTGGTGTTGAATTGGTCCAGGGGTTACCGGGTCGCCAATCCCTAGGTCGAAATGAAGAAGTTGAGCTCGTCTTATGTCCGTGAGTGGTTCACCGATTCCCGACCGAAAGACAAGTCGGATTCCCCCATATTCTCCTTGGGTTTTAAGGTCGACTTCTTTTTCAAACTTGAACCAAACACAATCATTCTGATCTGTTTCGGCGGCAATTTTGATCAAATCCAAGCTCAGGCGCAAACCATTTTGATGAGAAGCGCATCCAAATCGATGGTATATCTGGGTGATTCATAAATTCTTAATCCTACATACCCGCCTTTGAATATGAGAGAAGAATAGAGTTTTTTATTTGATGTTAAGCGGACAATGAGGCGTTCAATCAAAAATTCTGTTGCGAGGTTTTGATAGGTACTGCCCTGCTTGATTGCAAGATTTGAAAGCTTTTGTGTTACTGATCGCGCTTGATCTTTTAGATTCACGGGATAATGGCCTCCCAGTGCTTTTCAAGGACCGCTTTTAGTTTTAGCTGTACTGCCATCTTGCCGAGCTTTGATTCAGTAGTTAGCCCGGTTTGAAGCGCTTTTGAATCTCTTGGAATGGTTCGAAAGAAAAAAATGGCGGACCTACCTGGATGAGTTTAGAACCGCTTGTCTAAGCTTTCTCTAGCCCTTTGCCTTTATAAAACTCGATATAAATATCAAGAAGCGCGTCATAAAAGCGTTTACCTAATTCTACCGACGACTTTCGTGCGTCGCCCAAGATCCCGTTTGGAGTAATCATATGAAGCCCTTGAGTAACGATGGATTTCATCTCTTCTGCCGTCCACTCTTGTCCAGCGGGCATCGCACCTAATTCGAGTCTATTTTTTCGAACTCCATACTCGGGGTGTGTAAAC
>CAIOKW010000038.1 GCA_903858975.1 Oligoflexia bacterium
ATCACATCTTCCTTTGCAATAGCGGTCCCAGTTCGTTTTCCCTGCTGAAGTAAGGTGACCTCCCCAAAGAACTCCCCTGGCTTCTTATAAGTGATGAATTGCCCCTTTACGAGGATTTCCAAAGTTCCATGGGCAACGATATAAAGGCTCTCCCCCTCCGTGCCCTCTTGAACCACCACAGACCCGGCTTTATATTCCTCTACCTGACAAAGTGCCGCGACATGACTCTTTTGAGAATAGTCGAAGTACTTACTGAGTGGGGTTTCGGAAACCAATTGAACCCGATCCCCAGCGATCAAGCGAGAGTCATCACTTTTATCTTCAGGGTATTCAATTTGAATGAGGGTTGTATCATCACCACTACTTCGAGCGCACTGCTCCAAAATTGGTTTTAGATTCTGGCCTTGCAGCATCGCTTGGACTAAACTTGGCATTCCATTTCCATTCGATAAAGGACCATAGAGCCCATCGGTCGCTAAAAAAAGAATATCCCCCGGCTGAAACTCGAGGAGTAACATATCGGGCAAGGTAAAATGAGAACCAAACGATCGAGAAACGGATTCCGAACCAGGAAAAGAGGCTGTATCCTCATGCGCTTTATGATCTTTGGTTAAAGTATAGATCTCGCCCGAACGAAATAAATAAGCGCGGCAATCCCCCAAATGCCCAAGAATAGCGAACTGCTTGTTCATCCACACGGTAATACAACTGGAATGCGCATTCTTATAATTTGAGTTCTGTTCTGAAACCACCGCTAGGTTTTTTTGTGCCTCCGAAAACGCATTCACCATAAACTCCTGCATGCGCTGAAGCTTTTGTGGACCAGGGAGCGGCTCATCATAGTTTTTTAGGTAGCGATTGGCTTCTACTAGCTTTTCTTGAATTTGCTTAGAAACAAACTCAGCAGCGAATCGCCCTTTACCACCATCGCTAACGGCGTCACAAAGGACATAAACCCCTTGTTCTTGATTCATGAGCGCAAAATCCTCATTCGCGGAATGTGTACCACCCATAACACTGAACTGGACCGATTTAGGCTGAATCATAGGATCGATTATCTCCGCAGCAATAAAAAAGGGCAACCCGCAAAGCGGATTGCCCTCTCAAAGTTAAACCGATGAACTAGCGAGTTGCAGGCTTATACCAGCAACGTGGGCGAAATCCGAAGGCATCGCCTTTTTCTTGATTACAAGCGCCAGTTACGCCTTCAGTCTTACTGAAGTCAACCAGAGCGGAAACTCCGCAAATCGCTCCAGCGAAATAAGTGTCAAGGCGACACTGAGACACTGGGTGATTGTTGTTAGTTGTAGAAACTACGTCGGTTGAAGGAGTTTCAAATTCTGGTGCGTTTGCCGGTTCTGAAGAACTAGATCCAGAGTGGCCCAATTGATAAAGAACGTTAGCAAGAACTTTTCCGGTCATTGATGAGCGTTTGCAGATTGCAATTTCTTTAGCATCTTTAAAGCCAATCTGACACGCGTGAGAAACGTCAGCAGGAATTGACATTGTAGAGATGATGGTCGCGTTATCGTCATTTTCGATCACGCGACGGAAACATTTCATTGTAGCAAAATAATCCGCTTGGCCTTCGTTCGCTGCCCATGAAGCTCCGAACACGCCTGGGTACTGAGGAAATCCACCTAAATGGTGACCCATTTCGTGACAAAGAACCATCACTTCGCCATCAAAAGTCATTGGCGCATAACGAGCAAGACCGCCGTAAGCGTTAATCACCCAAGTTTTGCCCTTGCGAGTTGCATTTGAGTTTACTTCAGCAGTAGACCACATGCGGTTGATCTGAAGAACGCCGCCGTGATCGGCAACAATTTTAGTATAGAGGGCTTCTACGCGATCGATTGCAAGATCGTATGCTTTACGATCAATACCACCCGCAGTCTCAAGTCCTTCTGGAATCTTAAGATCGTTCTTAGGTGCAAAATCACAAAGTTTAACAGTCTTAGACAGTTTAGATGCTACAGCAGCCTGAGCTCCTGTCGACGCCGTTACAGCAATAGCAATCGCTAATGCATTTACAAAAAATTTCATATTCCCCCCGAGTTTCCTAATACCTCCTCCAGTAGAATCAGTTCTAATGGAGACTCATCAATGAGTGGAGAAATGGTCTCAAAGTTTATTGAAAAAACAACCAGATTTTTGACCCCTCGTCAAAAATTACTTGAAGAACTGCGTCACATCTTGACCTGGCTTGGCTAACTTCAGCTCGATCAACTGCTGATAGAGCGTCGTCCAACGTTCTTTTTTCATGGTGCCCAGTCCATTTTTTTGAGTGTCGCGCGTCTCAATAAAAGGCTTCTGAACTTTTGCGGCTTCGTCAAAAGTGGCTAAATCTAGGCTGGAATTGAGCTTTTGCATTTGAGCATTGGTTTTTGAAGGATCATGAAGGTAACGCTTCCAGCCTTCGCGAGTCGCTTTCAAAAATCTACTGACCACGCTCGATTCTTCCTTCAGAGTGTCCTCATGGGCGATCACCACAGCCAAGTAAGGATTGAATCCAGATTCAGAAATCAGGAAGGTTTGGGTCTCCAGTTTTTCACGACGTGCCGCAATAGGCTCTGATGTAATAAAGCACTGCTGTGAAAATTTTGGGTTTTGAATAAATGAGCTGATCCCTCCGGTGTACGGAACCAACTGAGCTTTGAGAGGAGCATAATGCTTCTCTAGCCACATTGTGTAAGGAAGTCCTTTTTGAAGCGCTACAGTCCCTTCCGATTGAAAAACATCTTTTAGGGATTTAAACCCACGTGCTGGATGGACCATAAAGCCTTGGGGATCATCTTGGTACACCGCAAAAACAGCAACCACTTTAGCACCCTGGCTTCTTGCTAAAATCACTTCATCTGCAGCCGCTATTCCAAACTTCACCTTTTTAGCAGCTACCATCTGAGTCACAGGCTGACCCGCCCCTCCGGCTAACACTTGTGTCTTCAATCCCTCTTGCTCATAGAGATGATTCAAAAAGGCCTCATAAAAGCCTCCAAACTCTGGCTCGGGCTTCCAATTGAGGGCTAAGTCCTGCGCTGAAGCTTGAGCAAGAAAACAAAAACTCATGAGGAGGATCGAAAATGAACGCATATTATTTTTCCTTTAACTGACCCAAGACTAGCGAATTCAAAAATGAAATAAATGAAAAAAACAAAATTCCCAAAAAAGCGGCCAGGAGTACCGCTGCAAAGACCCGATCCACCCTTTGTTGGTTTCGTGCTGTGTCTACCAGCCCCCCTAAACCACTCCCTGAAATAAACTCCCCCACAATCGCACCAATCACTGCTAGCCCTGCCGCAATTTTAAACCCTCCTAAAATCTGAGGTAAGGCGGCCGGTACCCGGAGTCGAAATAAAGTCTGAAGTGGGCTTGCGTCCAACATCTTAAAAAGATTTAGAAGCAAGGGATCAGTGCCGAGCAAGCCGAGCACACTATTGGCGATCACAGGGAAAACAGAAACGATAAAAGCGGAAGCGACGACGGTCGGAAGTCCATACCCAAGCCAAATCACGAGCAAGGGAGCAATGGCAATAATCGGTACTGTCTGAAAAAAAATGGCATAGGGGTAGAACATTTTTCGAACTAAGTTCGAAAACGAAAGGAGAAGCGCAAAGCCGAGTCCTACCACCATGGATAAACCCAAGCCTAAACTCGAGGCGAATAAGGTTTGCAGAAACGCATCCCTAAAGGATCCAAAATCCTCTTTCAAAACTAAAAACACTTGTGAAGGTGCGGGAAGAAGAAAGGTGGGAATCATTCCCTTACGGGAAGCATATTCAGTGAAAGACGTAATCAATAAGAGCGGAATCAGGGGATATAAAAACTTCATCGTCTTCATCAGGATTCTCCTTTCAGTAAGTTGAAGCAGGCCTCAACTGTACTCAAAAAGTGAGCATCTCCGCGGAGTGAAAGCGGCCGATCCATTCCCAGATCCATCTTTTGATCAAGCACCACTTTGCCGGGTTGACCCTGGAAAATCAATGCACGGTCACAGAGCCAGAGCCCCTCTGTAATCGAATGAGTTACCATCAAGATGGTGGGACGAAGGGTCTTCCAAAGTTCACGAAGCTCCATCCCCAGCTCAATCCGAATCGGCTCATCCAGCGCAGCAAACGGCTCATCTAAGAGCAAAAGTTTGGGTTCGGTGATTAAAGCACGAGCCAGTGAAACCCTCATCTTTAAGCCCCCGGACAATTCATGAGGCTTACTTTGCATAAAACGTTCAATTCTTAATTTTTGAACCCAGGGGCGCGCCTTTTCCAGGGCAACTTTCTCATCCACACCTCTTAAAGTTAAAGGCAAAACAATATTTTGAGCGACAGTTTTCCAAGGCAAAAGGGCTGACTCTTGGAAAACAAAACTCATTTCATTTTTTTGAAATGGTGAGCGAATTTCACCTGAGGTTTCATCTTCAAGGCCCGCCACTAGTTTAAGTAATGTGGTTTTTCCACAACCCGATGGCCCCAAAAGAGTGACCCATTCCCCGCTCTCGATCACGGTAGAAATCGTACCGAGACCAGCACCCGTCTGAGGAAAGATTTTACTCAGTCCCTTAAACTCAATCATCCCCGAAGCCTCGCGCGTCCCGAAGCTCTGCCGTCCAAATCACAAAGCGTGATCGACACTTCTGCAAGAGGAGCCTCTGGAAGTACGCGAACCACTTCATCCCATACCCAGTTCGCCATATTTTCACTCGTCGGTGGAAATGAAAACGTCGTATTCAGGTATTTACCTTCAACCGCTTGAAAAATACTTGTGAGCATATTTTGAAGAAGTACTAAATCGATCAGACGATCTCCGGGAATGGGTAGATCCGTCTTGAAATCCACACTCACTCTCCATAGATGAAAGTGCGGAACTTCAAACCCGGTAAGGCTGTGTGAAGCTTTAAATTCCCCAAAAACAGATAAATCAAGAGTCTTTGGTTGATTAGGCTTTTGCATAAGTAAACGCAGCCCCTTGTCCTGGACTTTCTTCGATATAGACCGACACAGAGGTAATGTTGGGGTCATCCATGAGCAGGTCTAGCTCTGCGCTTAAGAAATCGAAATAGGCGCGCGCCAGTGTTTCACAGGTAATATTATCGGTCTTGAGTTGAATCACTTCATCGGTCGGAATCACGTAGCGCTTCTTGCAAAGGGTGAACTCGTGGGAAGCTCGAGTGCTCTTTACTTTCTTATAGAATGGATTCTCCGTTGCAATCAGGAGCTTCTCATCCCAAAGGGCTGCGATTTTTTTCATCGCCACTTTAAAGTTTGAGAATGGAATCATATTTTTAAAAGAGGCATCCTTAAAAGTAAGCGTAAGTGTGGGCTGATACTGGTGTCCATGTAAGGACTCCTTGGTACCGTCCGGAAACACAGTCATGTGACTTGCGGCAAATTTCAGGGCCTCTTTTCGAATGCGAAGTTCAAATTGTTCAGGCATAGTTAAACTATACCAGAGGACACTATGAATTCACTAACTTTGAATGACCACGTTGTAATTGTTACGGGAGCCGGTAAAGGCCTAGGAGAGGCGGTTGTTTCAGGTTTAATTGAGAAACGCTTGCAATTTCCAGGGCTGAAGCTTTTCTTAACTTCCCGCACCCTTTCAGAACTCGAGGCCCTCCAAATTAAGGCAAAGAGCTTCGGCGTTGAAGCCGAAGTCCTGGCTGCTGATTTAGCCACCAATCCAGTGCTTGCCATCGAGAAGTGTGTTCAAAGATTTGGGAGAGTCGACACCCTCATTCATTGTGCGGGAGTGGGTAGATTTGGGGAATTTCAATCGCTCACCCGCGATGACCTCGAATTTGTAATGAAAACGAATATTGAAGCCACCTTCTTATTGCTCCAAAAAGCATTTATTCAAATGAAATCTCAAACGATTCAAAATGGACTGCGCGGACAAATTCAAGTGATCACCTCTGTTGCTGGAGAAAAACCTTTTGAGCAAAGCTCTATTTACTGCATGAGCAAATATGCGCAGCGGGGACTCCTTGAAGTGATGCGTCTCTATGCCTATCGAGAGCAAATTCGAATCCTTGAGGTAAAACCGGGTGCCGCACTGACTCCCATGTGGGGAGAAGTAACGGCAGACATGACCTCTAAAATGATGAAACCCTCCGATGTCGCTATTCCAATGATCGATGCACTTTTACTACCACCCAGTGCGACCCTGGAGACTCTCACCATTCGCCCTCTTTCGGGAGATCTCTAAAATGCCCGCTCAGTTAGTATTTTTGAGCTCTTTGTTTTTTCTAGCGGTTTTGCCTCATGTCCATGGAGCTGAGTCTGAATTTTATCTCCCTCCTATTGTTGTTCAGGGGGATGCGAGCTTTGAAACTTTAAAGAAAGACTCCTATCTTCCGAATCAGAACATTCGTTCTCTCAATAGCCGCCCAGGAACGCTTGAATCATTGAAATGGTTTTCGGGGTACCCTGCTCAAAATTACGGCTACCCCAGTGGCGCAAGCGGGATCAATTTAGGGGGGCGAACCATCGAGGACACTCAGGTCATGACTCTCGGAGTGCCCTTAAATTTGCCTCAAGGAGGAGGCCCAGACCTTTCGCTCTTTCCCTCCTATCTCTGGGACGGTGCAATCATTGGACACTCACCCTCCTCCAGTGGATTTTCCCCGCAGGCGGCCTCGGGAAGTCTAGAACTCATTCCCTGGACCCGCGCACGACTTAAAGATGCATCCAACAACTTCACACCCACGCGCTTTACGGCGTCATACGATCGTCAGGTTCAGACGTTTTCTATTGGAACCAAAAAAGAAAATGCCGCAATTTTAGCGGGCATGAGCACGGGAATGCAGCGGGGCCCATCCGGCTCACTGAGCTATCACTTCTACAATCAACCCGGAAAAAGCTTTCTTCTTCATGTTCTCGGTTCAGATTTGGAAGGGGATATTCCGGGGAACCCGGCTACTTTGAAAAAAACATGGAGGATCATTCCTGTTCTCGAGGCCCAGTTGAAACTGGAAGATGATCTCGCCTTAGCATCTACTCTCTATGGAGATGTAAGCGAACTCCAAGGGAATCGCTCGCAACAAATCGGAGTCGAAAACGCCCTCACTTTTAGCACCTATACTCTAGCGGTATCCGCGAGAAACGTTCGCTTTTCGAATGGTACTGACTATGAAGAGTGGCCCTTATACCTAGGTCTCACCGATGATCTTTACTTTTCAAAATCTTTGAAAATGAAGGCAACTCTCAACGCAAACTATCTTGATCAATCTGGATTTTACCCGGGCGGAAAACTGTCAGCCAGCTTCAGAGATGATCCCAAGAACTACCCTTTTGCTGAGTTGAATTGGATCGCAAAAATGTCGTCCCTTTCAGCTCGTTACTTCATTTCCGACTTTGGAAGTTATCACTACCGCGGAAATAAAGACTTAAAGCCTGAAAGAGTCCTCGCTCTCTCCTATGGTTATCAGCAAGAAAACCGCTCTTTAAAATCGACAACGCTTGCAAAATTGGAGTATCGAAACTCGATTCAAAT
This sequence comes from Oligoflexia bacterium, assembly GCA_903858975.1. Classification (GTDB taxonomy): domain Bacteria; phylum Bdellovibrionota; class UBA1018; order UBA1018; family CAIMNF01; genus CAIMNF01. The sequence continues at coordinate 7,489 of CAIOKW010000038.1, forward strand.
CAACACCTCTACCCTTCCCCTCAATACCACGATCAATGGGGGCAGTGCCTATTTAATGAATCTTTCTGAAGATGCCTCATATCGAGTGAATGATTTATTGAGCTTAAAATCTAACATTCTTCTTACGTATTCACGCCAGAAAGATTCCAATTTTCCTTACCCCGATCTGCCTGGATTCAGTATTGGAAGCGGAGTGCAGCTTCACCCTAACGACTCGATTGATCTCGATACCGATGCTAAATACATGGGAGATTCCACCGCATTTGATGGGACAAACCATTCAGGGTATTTTTTAATCGGGGAACGAGTTTCTTACCAATTGAACTCGAAAATAGAATTAGCCCTGGGGATCGACAACCTCTTCGATAGCCATGCAGAAATTGTCCAAGGGTTTCCACTCCCAGGAAGACTTCTCTTCACTTCTGTTCGAGCACTCTTTTAATTCTTAGCTCTTCAAACAGGCTTCCAAGCGAAGGTTAATGATTTTCCAATTCATCATCGGAAACAAATCAAATAAACCAATCGCGGAACTGGCATGACCTGTTACGAAATGGCGCATGGGCTGAGTGAGATCGCCGAGCTTAAGACCGTTTGCTTCGCAAACGCTTCGTAATTTCAAATCTACACCTGCATGATCTAATCCACATTCACCTAAAGTGTTCTTTTGATTCGATTCGATCAAGGCACGCCACTCATTTCGAAGAACATCAATCGCTGCTTTGATTTTCACTTTTACTGACTCATCTTTATTCCATTTTAAGATAGAAGCATCGACCGGCATTACGCCTGGCTCTAAAAGTGGGTGCAGTTGCTCTGCAAGCTCTTTCACGAGCTTCACTTTCGGTGCTAGAAAAGGAATCAACTTTGCTGCAAAAGCTGAATCAAGTTCTTTAAAAGATGCGTCCGAAAACTTGGATTTGAAATCCTCTTTCACGATTTTCCCAAGTCGCTCAGGATTGGCACGCTTCATATGCTCACCTTGGATCCACAGCAACTTTTCGGAATTGAATACAGCTCCACTCACCTGAACATTTTCAAGTTTAAAGAGCGCAATCATTTCTTCCATCGTGAATAACTCTTGATCTCCATGACTCCAACCCAGTCGAACTAAGAAATTCAAAAGTGCTTCGGGCAGGTATCCCTCAACTCGATAAGCGTTAGTCGAAGTTTCGCCATTTCGTTTAGAAAGCTTTTTCTTGTCTTGTCCTAAGATCATCGGAAGATGCGCAAATACAGGCTTTTTGGCCTGAAGGGCGTCATAGAGATAAATTTGTTTTGGGGTATTATTAATATGGTCGTCACCGCGAATAACATGGGAAATATTCATTTCCACATCATCAATCACCACTACAAAATTATAAGTGGGCACCCCATTTGTTCTAATCATGACAAAATCATCAATGTCTTCACTCGGGAAATGAATTTCTCCGCGAACCATGTCCGTAAATGAAGTGGTTCCGGTCAAAGGAAACTTAGCGCGAATCGCGTATGAGGTTCGTCCCTCAAGCGGTTCTTTTCGCTCCCGGCACGTGCGACCATACATCGCTTTCTTGCCTTCTTTCATGAGCTGTTCACGAGTCGCTTCCACTTCAGCCTCGGTACAATAGCAACGATAAGCGAGGCCCTGGTCTACCATGCGATCCGCAATTTTTTTATAGTGATCCAGTCGCTGAGACTGATAGAGGATCGGCTCTTCCGCCTCCATTCCTAACCACTTCAGTGAAGTTAAAATATCATCAGTGAACCTTTGCTCTGAGCGATCAAGATCGGTGTCTTCAATTCGGAGCAAAAATTTGCCTCCCTGCTGTTTCGCGTAAAGGTAATTAAAGAGCGCAGTTCGAACGCCCCCAATATGGAGGAAGCCTGTCGGAGAAGGTGCAAAACGGACACGAACGGATGATGAAGTCATGGGGAAGACTTTACACTAGATTTCTCAGAAGCCAAAGCATCTCGATAGGCTGCTAGGCCTCGAACGGACCGTGAATCCAGCGCCAA
>CAIOKW010000039.1 GCA_903858975.1 Oligoflexia bacterium
ACGGCCGACTGGTGGAGCCTGAAGCCATGATGGAAATCATCGAGGATCACCTCGGACAGACAAATAAAACAAAATCCCAAACACAGTTGGACCTTCCTCGAATCTTGGTGACTGCAGGGGGAACTACAGAGCCCATTGATGAGGTCAGGCACCTTACTAATTTTAGCACCGGCCGTACCGGTCATCAGATTGCTCTGAGTCTACAGGAACAGGGCTACCCCGTGACCTTATTGCAATCGGAATATTCCTCTGCTTACGAAGGAATTCAAAATCCAATCCGCTACTCCACCACGAAGGATTTCGCTGAGAAAATCAAAAGGGAGCTCGTGAATCATGACTATGACTATGTCATTCATGCTGCAGCGGTTGCCGATTATCACGTTGAAACGATCACGAACGGTCAGGGCGAGCTCGTGCCCGGAACCTCAAAAATTCAAGGCGACTCACCTCTTTTTCTAAAACTTGCACCGAACCCGAAGATTATTCGAGAGCTTCGGACTTGGAGTCGCAACAAAAAAATGAAGATCATTTCCTTTAAGCTGACGACGGGGCCTGAGAGCTCGCTTAAGCTTGAGAGTTATGACTCCGAATGGATTATTCATAACGACTTAAAAGGCGTCCAAGATGAAAATCACCAGGGCACTCTCTTTAATCGCGATTCGAGTGGTCACTACCAAGCTCAAAAAACATTTCGAACCAAATCTGAAATGAAAAAAATCATTTTAGATCTCATTCAATCTCAAGGAAAACAATCATGATTCTACTTCTGGATGTCGGCAATAGTCAGATCTTTGGTGGAGTGTTTTCGGATCCCAATAAGCCGGAAGCCGTACCGATGTTTCGTTTCCGAAAGAGCACTCAAAGTAGCTCGAGCAGTGATGAGCTCGGATTATTCTTGACCTCTGTTCTGAAAGAAAATTCCATCGATCCTAAAAAAATCACCCAAATTGGAATTTGCTCCGTGGTACCAGGTACCATGCATAGCCTGAAAGGCGCCTGCCAAAAATACTTTAACTTGACCCCCTTTGTTCTCCAGGCAGGAGTGAAGACAGGGCTTAAAATCAAATACCGAAATCCGCTTGAAGTGGGTGCCGATCGAATTGCAAACTCCATTGCGGCAATTCACCTCTATCCGAACCAAGACCTCGTCATCGTAGACCTAGGAACGGCCACGACCTTTTGTGCGGTAACCTCGGAAAAGGATTACCTAGGTGGCGCCATCATTCCAGGGCTCAAAATTTCGATGGAAGCGCTTGAATCCAGAACCGCAAAGCTCCCGACGGTCGAAATCCTAAAACCAGAGCTCGCCTGTGGTCGCTCTACGATTGAAAGCATCCAAAGTGGGCTTTACTACAGCCATTTGGGCGCCATGAAGGAACTCATTGATCGCTACCGAATGGAGCTCTTCAATGGGAAAAAACCATTCGTGATTGGTACCGGGGGGTTTTCAAGGCTCTTTCAAGGCACTGGCATTTTCGATGTCGAGCTTCCAGACTTGGTGCTGACCGGGCTTTTGAAGGCTCTCACGCTCAATTCTGAAGAGCTTTAGGATGGATTGAAATCTAGCATTCCCCTCAATCCGTCTTTTTGGTAAGTATCCTCTATGGGATCAGGAAAAAAAATCGTACTCTCGGCCGTCCAACCTACCAATGCAATGCATATTGGGAACTACTTGGGCGCGATCAAGAACTGGATTCCCTATCTGGATGAGTACGAGTGCATTTTTTTCGCCGTTGATTTGCATTCGATCACCGTAGAGCAAGATCCTAAAGCCCTTCGTGAGAACACCTATCAATCGATTGCTTCCTACATTGCGTGCGGGATTGATCCCGCTAAAGCGACCCTCTTTGTTCAATCCCAAGTTCCCGCTCACGCGGAGCTCGCATGGGTGCTCACCTGCCACGCCAGCATGGGTGAGCTTTCACGCATGACTCAGTATAAAGATAAGAGCCAAAAGCACGGCTCTCACATCCCGACAGGGCTCTTTACCTACCCTGTACTCATGGCTGCCGACATTCTCCTCTATGGAACGCACCTCGTGCCGGTCGGAGAAGATCAAAAGCAGCATCTAGAGCTCACCCGTGACCTCGCAGAGCGCATGAACCATCGCTATCCTGAAAGCTCTACGGGCGAAAAGTCTCCCCTGTTCCAGGTCCCCGCTCCGATGATTTCCAAAGTGGGCGCCCGCGTGATGAGCCTGCAAGATCCCGAATCCAAGATGTCCAAGTCCGATCCGGCACCGGGCGCCTGCGTATTCCTGAACGATTCGGATAAGGAGATCGAGAAGAAGTTTAAACGGGCGGTTACCGATTCCGGCTCTGAAATCACCGCTGAAGAGCAATCCTCAGGAGTTCGAAACCTGATCCAGATTCAAGCCAGTTTCTTAAATGAAAATTATGACGCGGTGCTTTCGCGATACATCGGAAAGCAGTATGGATACCTCAAGCTTGACACGGCGAACGTAGCGATCAACGCGATCCGTCCAATTCGTGAAAAAACCGAGGAAATCCTAAAAGATCGCTCCTACTTAGACGGGATATTGAAAGTAGGACGCGAAGCGGCCAGAGCTCGTGCAGAAAAAGTTCTAAACGAGGTTTACAAACGGGTAGGATTCATTCGACAATAGCGTCATGAGTCTGACATCTAGTGCAAGCAACACCCGCCCCTTTACTATTCGACTCGAGCAATTTGAAGGTCCATTGGACCTGATGCTCTACCTGATTCAAAGTCAGGAGCTCGACATTTCCAGTGTCTCGATCTCAAAGATCACAGACCAATACCTCCAAACCCTACGCCTCATGCAAGAGATGGATTTCGATATCGCATCTGAATTCCTCTTGATGGCCGCAACGCTCATTCTTTGGAAGAGTAAGGCCCTCATGCCGAAAGAAGACGAAGACCAAAAGAACGAAGAGGAAACCGACCTTCCGTTGACCCAAGAACAACTCGTTCAGCAGCTCATGATGCGCCAGCGCTATCTTGAGATGGCAGGGCATCTTGCCCAACGCCCACTCCTCGGAGATGACGTTTTCACTCGCCCGAATAAACGCCCTCCGGTGGAGAAGATCTGGAAAGAAATGAACGTGAGCAGCATTGCGACGACTTATCAGGATCTTTTGATCCGGGAACAACGCCGTTCCCGAGTGGTTATGAAAAAAGAGACCGTTTCTCTTGCTGAAAAATTAAAAGAATTTGGAAATCGCCTGAATGTGAAGCAAGTGACTGCACTGGAGACGCTGATTGCGGATAAGAGCCTCAAGGGCGAATGGGTCGTCGGATTCCTAGCCTCTCTCGAACTTTCTCGTCTGAAGAAGCTGAAAATTTACCAAGAGCAAGTTTTTGACCCTATTTTTATCGAATTACTAGAAGAGCTCGGTGACTTTGATGTTCATCAAGCATCTGGATTTGACTATGTACGTACTGGAGGAGCCAACCCATGAGCAACACACCTAAAGACCTCGAAAACACAATGACCATGAATTCTGACTCAGACGAAATGCTCGCATTCGTTCCGGGATCAAGCGTGATCGACATTGGTGAGCTCCGTAAAGCCCAAAACAATTCAACGGACCTTGAACTCGAAAACGAGCTGGATCAAGAAGCTCGCATGCTTCTGGAAGAAATCGAGAATGATCCGGAAATGAAGCTCGACGTACTCGCCGACTTCGACGCCCTTGAAAGCAACGACAACCTTGATCGTATTGCAAGCGCAGTTGAAGCTCAAGAAATTGAACACTTAAAAGTAATGGAAGTGCTTTCGCAAGAAGTTGCCGATGAACTCAAAGCTTTGAATGAAGTGTTCATTGAAGAAGATAAACTCTTAGAAGCAAAGGTTGCCGAAGCTGCAATTCTCGATGACCTCTCAGAAGACGAAGATGCAGTTGAAGACATGAGCGAAGAAGATGCAGCCCTCAAGGCAGCACTTCCTCAGATGAATGAAGAAGGACAATACAATCTAGACGATCTCCAGAGCTGCATTGAAACGCTCTTATTCTACTCCGATCGTCCGATCAGCTTAAAAAAGATTAAAGAAATGCTGGAAATGGTGGAAGCAGAAGATGCCCCCCTTCTTGAAGCTCTTGAACTTTTAAAAGCCTCTTACCAAACTTCTGCTCATGGATTTGAAGTGGCTGAAATCGCGGGTGGATACCAACTCCGCACCAAGCCTTCAAAAGCACCACTCCTTCGAAAACTGGCTAAGGTTCAAATCCAACGCCTCTCACGCGGAGCCATGGAAACCCTCACGATTGTTTCTTACAAACAACCGTGCACCAAAGATGATATCGACCAAGTGCGTGGCGTAGATAGCTCACACTTTATCCGCACTCTTTTGGATCGCAAACTGATCGAAGTTTCGGGTCGTTCTGAAGCAGCTGGACGTCCCATGATCTACTCAACCACCGACACCTTCCTAGAAGTGTTTGGCTTGATGGACCTTAAAGGTCTTCCTCCGCTTCGTGAAATCGAGGCCATGGTCCCACAAATGGCAGCAGCCGAAGAAGGCGCTGAAGACCCACGCGTTTTACAGATGCGTAAGATGGTCAGCCAAATGAAGACCGAATCCAATCACCTCGATTATGATGCGCGCGAAGACGAGCGCATCCTTCAAGAAATTCGTGATCGCGTGAAATCAATCGACATCACCACTCCATACCTTGCTCGCCAAAAAGAACTCGCAGATCAAGGAATTTTGGGCGAAGAAGCTGAAGCGATTCTAATGACTGAGTTTAATCTGAAAAATTCAAGTAGTGCAGGAGAAGTGATTCAAGAAGCAGCTCCTGAGATGAACCCAGAAGAACTCAGCATGGATGAGCTAGCTCACATCGCAAATCTCAATGCTGATCGCGAATTAAGCGAGAGCGCAGACTAAACTAAGGCAGAATCTGTTCTCAGGGATTGAAAGATTTTCTTAAAAATCCCTGAGCTATAGACCGTCTCTCGTGCCTCAAAGAACGTCTCCAGGGACACTTCTGCATCTTTGTGAATCTGGCTGTAATCAATGAGATCCTGAGCAATTACGAAAAGTGCTGATAAGGGTGTAAATAACCTAAACGGCAGCCCTCGTGGGAAACCGGTTCCATCGGGACGCTCATGATGTTGAAGAACAATGTGCTCCACATCTGATGGCACTTCACTCATGCTTCGAGCATAATCAGCAGCCTTGGTAGCATGTAGCCTAATCTCTTTCAGCTCATCAGCTGAAAACTCACCTGATCCTGCCGCTTTTTCAATTGAATTTACGACTGCGAGCTTTCCGTCGTTCAGAGCGATGTCGTGCAAGAACGACGCAAGCGTGAGTTTGAAGTAAGTGGTACGCGAGGTCCAGCCAATTTTATAAGCCATGGCACAAGCAACTTTTCCGAGCATTAAACTGTGCGCGGTGAGGTAGTTTCCATCTTTATTTTTGAGCTCAAGCAGAATCCCGCTGAGCCTAGGCTTTGAACCCATGAGTTTAATGGTAGCGCTCACACTATTAATCGCCACCTTTTGCGCCTCAGGAGAAAATCCCATCTGCCCCACCACATCTCGAACCATCTCAAGCGAAGCCGACACCGCTTCTTCTGCTCGTGCACGATCCAAGGGTTTCTCTTCAATAATTGATTTGAGATCTTGCGACTTTTGATACAGGAGTTCTTTACAATCCTCGCGTTTGAAATAGAAATGAGTGAGCTTTTTCCCCTGAAGATATTCCTCTACTTGTTTACGCTCGACTGAATCGCCTTTTCCAAAAACAGGAACATAATGTCCATCAATGAGCTGAGTATAAACAGTAGCTTCAAGGGGACCCATCGATGGAAGATAGTCAGGTCGAATGGAAATATAGTCGGATTCAGCTTCATCGAGCATCGGTATTTTACCCGTGACCTCAAAGCGATTGACCACTTTTGGAATTTCCTCAAACATCGTATCGATTGACACGAACTCGATGGGTACCTCGGTGTCTTTTAAGCCTCGAATCACATCTAAAGAACGGCCGCAAAGAATGAACGCTGAAGATCCGCCCATTTCAACTAAGGTTCTGACAATGGATTGGGATGCGCTCAGGTGCTCAAACACGATCAAACTGTAGGGTTTTTTCGAAATCTCAAGGTGCTCAATGGCCTCGAGCAAATTATGAAATACGGTGGTATTGATATGCCGATTGTAATGACTTTCAATGAGATGAGAGACCTTTTGAAGACGATCCATCTCACTAAATACGAGCAATATCTCTAGCATACCGCTTTTTAGCGAGGTGTCTTCCATAACTCTATTATCCCCCCTTTTCTGGAACTGTCTAGAAGAGACGGATTTCTTGCGTAAATTCCAATGCTAGTGTATAAAAACGACAAAATTCAGGCACTGCCGCGACGGTAGGGCGAAAGGAAATCATGTCAGACCAATCTTCATCAGGCGGAGAACGCCTTCAAAAAATCATTGCACAAGCTGGAATCGCATCCCGTAGGGACGCAGAAGAGCTCATCCGAGACGGTCTCGTGACTGTTAATGGTAAAGTGGCCAATTTAGGCGATAAGGCCATTCTTGGAAAAGATGCCATTAAGGTGAAGGGCAAGCTCATCATGACTGCTACCAGCAAGGTCTACTTCCTTATTTATAAGCCCAAGCATGTAATTGCCATGGTCAATGAAGACGAAGAAGGCAGAACTACACTGAAGGATTTAATCCCAAGAATCAAAGAGCGTGTTTTCACTGTCGGTCGAATGGACTTTGCCGGCGAAGGCGCAATCATCCTCACCAATGACGGCGAACTCACTCAACAGATTTTAAAATCAAACGACATTGTTCGTCGCTACCATGTAAAGGTTGATCGCCATCCCACCCAAGAAGATTTGGCGAAACTGGCTCGCGGAGGCCGAATGGAAGGTCGTTCCATGAACCCTTACCACGTACGTGTGGTAGAAAGTTACTCAAAGAACGCTCTGATTGAGATTTCATTTGAAGGCATGGGAACAATCGACGTCAGAAAATATTTTGAGAATAAAGGATTCTTCCCTGAAAAAATTGCACGCGTTGCAATTGGACACCTCTCAGCAGAATCCCTCGTCCCGGGCGCTTACAAAAAACTCGAACCATCCTCAGTAAAAGCCCTATTAAAACAACCGGAGCTCGCGAAAAAGAAAATTGAAAAACTCGTTGCCCAAAAAGGATCTAACGTTCGTAAAGTGAGAGAAGAGCATCTTTCAGAAGATGCGGAACTCAAACGCCGCGGCCGCAAGGGAATGTTTGATGGCACTAAAACAGGATTCATCACCAAGGCCGCACGAGCGCCCGTAGGTCGTGGAATTAGAGGCTCTGGGGCAGACGCTCCACCTCGTGGAACGCGATCCGAGAGACCGCGCAAATCAGCTCCTATTCGCGGTAAACGCTAAATTGAAAAAGCCCCCTGAGGAATTCCGTCAGGGGGTTTTTTTCGTTCAAAAACTCAAAAAAAAGGCCCCGGAGCAGTTGCTCCGAGGCCTTCTAAATCTTTATGGATTTGGGAAACGCAGATTACCCGCGATATCCGCCACCACCGCCGCCGCGTCCACCGCGATCTCCGCCGCCACGGTATCCACCGCCGCCGCCGCCGCCGCCGCCGCCGCGATAGCCACCGCCACCACCACCGCCGCCGTATCCGCCACCAGGACGACCACGACCGCCGCCTGGACGTCCGCCGCCACCTTCACGTGGTTGCATTTCGCGAGCTTCGTTTACAGTGATGCTGCGGCCTTCATATTCGGCGCCATTGAGTTTTTCAATCGCAGTTACTGCTTCTGCATCGGTTGCCATTTCAACGAAACCAAAGCCTTTAGAACGGCCGGTTGCGCGGTCTGTGATTACTTTTGCTGATTCTACTGCTCCGTACTGAGCGAAAGTGTCCATCAGAACTTGGTCGGTTGCAGAAAAGGGAAGATTCCCTACGAAAATACGTTTTCCCATCTTTGGGCTACTCCTTGTTAAAATTGGCCCTGAAATCAAGTCTTTACCCTATGTAAAAACAAAACCTTAAGGCTTTCGAACCAGGACTCAATCTTATCGGAGAAGCACATAAGCGAACTCGGACTGGAACTGAATACTGTTATCTTCAACAATTATTACATAAAAAAAGCGTTTCAGCAATGAGATTCTCACTTCTGAAACGCTAAATTTTGAAAAAGCTACCACTTGTTGAGTACTTAACGTACTGCGCCAGGTCTACTGAAGAATAGATCTGAGGAGTGTCATCAATTCACGATCATCGTTACTGGATGCTGATTTCAACTCCATCTCGACTTGGGCTTTCAATTTGCCAATCAGATCTGAAGCGCTTGAGCGTCCTGCAAAGCTTGCGAGCGCTTTGGTCGCATGGAGTCGCTCGCTGGGAGAAGCTGCCATGTTTCCGGCGACCTCACTCAGCATGACCACAATGTCGCTTTCGAAATCGAGCTGTGAGCTTTCTGACTTTCCGAAAAAGTACGGTAGCGTCTCAACTCGGGTCAATGCATCCATCACTCCCGTCTTCACTTTTACGAGTCCCTTGGCTGGATCTTGGGCGAATTGGGCTGCTGAAGAGTTTACTGCTTTACGGATCTGTTCAGAGATCGAAGCTGAAGCTGCTTGCCCCAAACCACTTAAGAGCGGCGACTTCATCAAAGCAGAAACGGTTTCGTCCGCAATCTGCGCCACCTGTTTTGTCACAGCCTCACTGAGGCCTTTCATTTCAAGCGTCGTCTTTACGCCTTGAATAGAACGCGTTCTCATCGCGAGCTCTGAGAGACCCTCTGGAAGGACTCCGTCTTCAAAGACGTAGAGAGACTTAATGTTCGTGCGAACCGTCTTTGAAACAGATGCTTTGCCGCTCAAGTAGTAAAAGCGCATGACCCCCATCAAAGAAGCGCGAAGGGAGCCGAGCGCCTGAACGAGTTGGTCCTTACTCTGAATGCCTTGAATCACTTCAGCCGACAAAGTCGTCGCTTTCGCGTTGCCTAAAGCCTCCGCTAATGACACGTCATGATCGAGAGTCGCTTCCTGAACGCGTTTCAATGCTGTCGTCACTGAAAGTGTGGGATCATTCTCAATGTCATAACGAATACAGAGTGGATCAACTGCGCCTGAATCTTCGGTGTCCGCTTCTGAATCCGTACATACGGCCATCTTTGGACTCGATTCTTTCACATCTTTCATTTGATTATAAATCGCGCTCAATGCTTGGCGATCATACTCAAGAAGAGGTCCTTCCGCTGAATCACCGGTGAATGCCGCTCTTTCAATTTCATAGTCATTGTAGTCCATGATTGAAGACGAGAACATACTGTCTGGCTTTGAACGATCAAAGGTCAAAGACCCTTTGAAATTGTGAGCAAGCCCAAGAGCATGTCCCACTTCATGAAACAGCGTTTGCTTCATGAGCTGAGTGGAGAACTTCGCTGCGTCTTCAGCGCTCATGCGACCCGAATGGAGCGCTTCTGCGGCACCCTGCAAATTCCGCATACAGTGATGTTTAAAGCCCGACTTCGACTTCGGTGCCGAATCTTTATCTTCAGAATATTGGCCATTCTTCCAATAATCCATACCGATTTGAAACCAAGCGACCGGCATGTAAATCAAGCTATGACTTTGTTTTCCGGTAAATGGATCAGACGCTTGTGATTCATAAGCAGCGCCCGCAACTAACCTGCTATCCCAATTGATCACGTTGTAGCGAGGATCTCCGAGTTTCACGCCATCTGGAAGGCGGCCCATAAACTTCACAACGTCTCGTCCGATTCCTTCATAAGATCTGAAATAACGATTCCAACCCTCAAGCGCATCACGCACCACGGGCATCTCAGAATCTTTAATGTTTGAAGTAACATACCAATCAATGGTTTTCCCATTTCCAATATCAAAGTGCTGAGCGAATCCGAGCTTTTCCTCACCCTTAAAAATGGTCTCGCCTTGAAGCATTCGATAATTTGCGAGATCACCTTCTAAGCCGCCCGTTGCATCCTCGGGGTCCATTTTAAAAGTTTGAAAGGAATCTGAAGTCGCAAGAGTGCTGCGTGGGAACACCGATTCCATCACCTCAACTACTGAACCATCTTGCAAAACCACACTTGATTCTTGAAGGAGGTAGTTACCCTCTGCAACGAACTCGAAAGAACGCGCCCAATGATCGCGGGGTGACTGAGCACTTGGATCAATCGTCGTAACTAAAAATTCTCCCGAGTTTGCCTCAGAAATCGTCAGCGTATCAGGAGTCTCAGCCAAAATCTGATAACGAGAAATGAGCCGCTCTGGATGATTGACATCACTTGGAAATAATCTGCGGTTATCCGCCACCAGCTGCAATTCTTTTCCATTCACTCTAAAAAATGCCGGAATATGCCCCATCGCTGAACTCTGATTGTAGAGGTCAAAAGACTTGTCATAAATCGATGAGTACTGAAGATCAGCACCAAAGAAAAACTCTTGATTCAAAATCGCATCTTTTTTTACCGTGATTTCTGCAGTGATTGAATGACTTTTTACAGGGCTTTGATCTTGGGAATTACCATTCGGAGCCACGCTCACCTTTTCAGCAGAGACTGAAGTCTTTACATTCGAAACGACAGGGACTCGTGTGTGATTGGTGCA
>CAIOKW010000040.1 GCA_903858975.1 Oligoflexia bacterium
GGAAACTTGTCCTTCACGAGCACCCAAAATGTAAACTCCTTAACTGGGCAACCCCAGGTCTACTCGCCCAATCCTTCAAGCTACATCACCGACCATGGAATACTGATCGGTGGAAAATTTTATGGAACACTAAAGGAAAGCTTTCCTTGGTCACTCACCTACTCCTTAGATACAAGCCTTCCCTACTACTCCAATAATCCAAGTTATAACAATGAGACCGTAGGAGCGGGATTAGCTCTCAACTATACGAAGAGCTCTAAGTTGAAGTATGGATTTGATGTCCATTATTTAGATAGTCGCTACAAATATCAGTACTACCAAGACTTCCTCACCCTCACACCAAGCCTCACCTGGTCACCTAGTCCAAAATGGAATATTTACGTGAGTGCACCTTACACTCTTTATTTGCTGACACGAAATCTCAGTCTCGTGAGTCCTTCAGTAAGCGTTAAATTTCAGGCTTATGGACCGCTCACACTCTCTGCCGGCGCAAACTTTACTCAGGCCAGTGGTCCCGCTGCAACCTATGCAAATGCTACTCCAAGCTACGTCAGTACCGGAACCATGTTCAGTAATTATTCGAATCTTGGTTCTTACCTAGGACTTGGCTTACAACTCCCAAAGGGATTTTATTGGAGCGCCCAAGCGGGGATCTACAAAACCAATTATAAAGCGGAGTCAGTACCCCTCACTGTGGGACAAACTGCATCGGCTCCGCGATCCGATCAGTTGATTTCCTACTCAACTGATCTTTACTATGAATTGATCAATGATAAGTTGTCCTTTGACTTGAGCTATTCGCACTACAACAACTCCTCTTCTGGATTCCAGGGAATCGCCTATTCCACCACAATGAGCACCTATAATTACCAGCGCCCTTACTTCTTACTTACAACCACACTCAGCTTATGAAAAAAATAGTCGTTCACTCTCCCGGAAACTATAGCCACCTTAAAGTTGAGGATCACCCGGACTTAGTTCCGCAAGACCATGAAGTAGTAGTTGCTACTCGGGCCGCCGGTGTAAACTATGCCGACTGTTGCGTTCGCTGGGGGGTGTATGAATCTGCGAAGCGCCTGGTGGGATGGCCCATTACTCCTGGTTTTGAGTTTTCGGGTATAGTGTCCTCCATCGGAAATCAAGTCACTCGCTTCAAAGTAGGAGACCCTGTTTTTGGGGTTTCATTTTTTGGAGCTTATGCAAGCCAAATTAAAATCCCAGAGAAACATCTCTTCGCCGTTCCCACATCGTTTTCCTTGGAACAGGCTGCTGGATTCCCGGCGGTCTTCATGACCGCATATCACGCACTTTTTCAACTCATTCGCCTACCCAAACATGCAAAAGTATTGATCCATTCTGCGGGCGGCGGCGTGGGATCAGCACTGGTTCAACTTTCTAATGCGAATCAATTTGAATCCATCGCAGTGGTCGGGGCAAGCCACAAAGTTGAATACGTGAAAAGTCTGGGTGCCAGCCACATTATCGATAAATCCAAAGTAGACCTTTGGAAAAGAGTCCATGATCTTGCTTCAAACGGACTCGATGCTGTTTTAGATGCAAATGGACACACAACCCTTCGCGCGGGCTACCAAGCATTAAGACCGACAGGAAAGCTCGTTGCATATGGATCACACGAACTCCTTCCTCAAGGACCCTCAGGACGAATGAACTATCTGAAAGCGGCACTGGGACTACTGCAGCTTCCACGCTTCAATCCAATACAATTGATTACCGACAATAAGAGTGTGATTGGATTTAATCTTTCATTTCTTTTTGATCGTGACGACCTCGTTACTGAAGGAATGAATCAATTACTCGAATGGGTTCACTTCAACAAAATACAGCCTCCCAAAGTGACTCTTTTTCCGTTTGAAAAAGCGGGAGAAGCGCACCGTTTAATCGAATCCGGCCAATCTACAGGAAAACTCATCTTAGTCTTTTGATCAGGCTTTAGGCTAAGTGCTTGTGAGTCCTCACTTTTGAATCTAGGCAAACATTGCCGTTCAAAGCTTCTATGTTTTTACACAAATTGTGTGAAAGAATCATAGAAGGAGTTTTATATGATTTGCCAAGGACGGCTGGTCACTACTTTAATCATCACTTTATCTTTGTCAGCCTGCGGTGGCGCCAGTCACACCGGATGGCAATCTCTCCCTGTTGCAATTTACGCGGATAATAATATCGTAAATTCCAATCAAGCCATGGCTGACCTTCAGGACGCTTTTCGCTATTGGGATCAAAAGGCAGGCAAGACTGTTTTTGATTTTAAAGGACAATGGGCCCGTGGCCTTCCGTACTCCGGGGATCCGACTAAGCCGAGCTCCATTTTAGGTAATGTCATTTTCTTTGCTAACCCTTGGCCCTATGCCTCAAATTTTGTGGGAATGACCACGGTCGAGTCTGGTTCGGGTGGCATCAACGCTGCTATGGTCATGATCAACGGTGGCGTGAACTTCTGTACGGGTGATTGTGCATTTGATTCTCGCACCAGTGCCCGGAAAACATTTGCTCATGAACTAGGACACTTTATCGGCTTATCTCATGTCTCTGACCCGAACGATATTATGTACCCGAGCGCCCTTCCTGGCGGATCGATCAATCAACTTGGAGTTGACACCGCCACTCTCAGGACATTGACCCAGGCCCCATAAAAATAGTTTCAAAATTCTTTTTCGATTCATGGTAGACTTTGAGCATGAGCCAAGTTTGTTTCTTCTGTAAGCGTGCCCCTTCTGATCACCAATGTGAAACCTGCAAACGCCTCGTCTGCATTCAATGCTCAGGCTCCGGGAATCACAACTGTTACCCTCGCGGTTAATATACGCGCGCACCGCATTCTTTAAATGAAATGCGTTGAATAGAAGCACTTTCTTAATGGAAGAGTCGGTCTAATTCCATTGTATAGTCTTATCCTTTTTGCTAAAATCCGCGTCCATGTGGTCCCATCTTCCCGCTGCATTATCACTTTTGACGGCCAGTACCTTACCCGGGGCGGACCTCGCACAAGTCATCAATAGTGAATCACGCGGAAGTGTATCGAGTACTTCTTCTGATCTGAATCAATTCACTTTTCATTTTCTTAAAGATCTCAAGATTGCCGAGCCAGATCGAGTGCTCGATCCTGATCGAGTCCAGTCCTTCTTTACGCTCAATCCAAAAGTATTCTTAGAAAATGAGGGAAAAGATAACTTCCTTGATGCAAAGGAAAGCTACTACCGCAAACTTAAGTATTCGTTCAAAACTAAAAATTTTTTGCAACCCCAAACAACGCTGACTGATTGGGGCGGGCTTAACCATCCTCCGCTTCATGAAATTTTACCAGAAGATCTAAACTGGATCACGAAGCCCTCAGCCTCTCCTGCACCTGGCGAAAGAAACACCCCTGAATTCCATCAAAGTTTAGATCAACTTTCCGGCTCAGGGTTAACGATCGGAAACACGTTCAAGCCCCTTTGGGATCGGGCTGTTTTAAATGAACTTATTCAAATCGTGAACCATACCGAAAAAACGCTTTTCGGGAGTGCCCTCCTCTTTGCCTGCGACTCAAGCACTGACGACCTACTGAATGCGCTGAACGAGCGCGCCGATCATGGGGTCGATATCAGAATCATGGTCGATCAAACCATGCAATCCCTACAGCAAGGCCATTGCGTAAAAAAACTGAGAGATCATGGGATCAAAGTCGTTTTAGTGCCTGGAATGATCACTCATGGATCCGCGTTTCACGTAAAGCTTTGGGCGAGCGATTTCCGACAAGGACTATTGCTCGGGGCCAATCTCATTGACGTTCAAACCCTTTCCACTGGTTTTAATCACTTATTTCATGATTCGGGACTATCCATAGAAGGCCCGGTCGTTACTGACATCGCTGAACGCTTTATGGACCTTTGGTCAATCTATCAAAATGACACCAGCGAAGACTGGAAAGCGCATGGCGATCAGATTCGCAAAATCAAACAGGCTGAATCGCTATCGAAGCTTCGAGGCGTTGAAAATTACCAGGATTGGCTTAAGTCCGATGTAAAGACGCCTTCTGGACTTTGTAGGGTCGTGGTGCAAGAGCGGCATGGGGTTCGAGACCGCGTATCTCAAACACTTGGTGCGTATTTAAAGACTGCGAGTTCACGCGTGTGGTTTAATTCCGTAAGACGAGACTTCCATAAAACAGCAGAACGCCGCACCCTCGGATACAATGAACTCCTGATGGAGCTTTTTGAGAAATCAAAAAGAGATCAAATCGATGTTGAGATGATGTTTAACGCTGGCACGAATCCCTACTCACCCTATTCCGTACGAAGCGCTCCCGTGGGAAAAGATGCTAAACCAGGGATCTTTAATGCTCTGATGCGAGCGCATCTGAATCACTCCACGAACACAGCTCTGAAAGATGGGTCCGTGTTTTTTGAGAATGCTCACCAGGAAGCTCCCCGTTTCAGAGCATGGTCCTATTTTACGTATTCTCACATCAAAACGCTCATTATGGACAATGACTTTGTCGTGACCGGATCTTACAACCCACTTGATGAACGTTCGACCGATGACGCTGAGATCGCACTCTTCTGTCAAGATCAGGCACTGAACTCCGCATACTCTTTAGGGTTTGCCCGCGATCTCGTGAATAGCGTTCCCTACCCCTACTCCAGTCAATTCTCCGAGTGATGAAAGTAGGCAGAAAATGCCGCCTTCAGGTGCGGCAAATCCGGTTATCCTAAAGAGGATGATCTGGCAAAAACTGAGCATAATCTCTGCACTTCTATCCCTGGCACCCTTAAGCTTCGCTCATGCGGATTGCGAACTTAAACCCTTCGGCGACGCAAACCCAGAAGACTTTGCGGGATCGATCAAATCCCTTTTCAAGAGCTCAGAGTCCTGTGGCACACGTGTTTTTAATCTTCATACGGATACCATTCCGATCACACAAGGCAGAAAACAGATCTGCACCATGACCCTTAACTCCCCAGCCGAAAAAGAAGCGTTCATCAAGCATAGCAAGAGTAATTCTGATGCGGCAGATTACATTGAGCTCGCACCTCCAGGAAAATCAAAATCCCGTAACGACTGGCTTCAAAGCACCTGCGGTTTACTGAAATCAAAAAACGTAAATTGCGATGAGCTGATACTTTCTGCTCACTTCGGGCCTCGCCTTTATGGTGAGGGACATAAGGAAATTGATCTTGAGTTTTTAGAAAAAATGAGTTGCGACAGCTCCTGCTCCAACCTGTTCACCCACTTAAAAAAAACTTATCTCTTCGCTTGCAATACGCTCTCAGGGAACACCGATGACCACAGGCGCGCTGATAATCAAACTGGATTAAATGCGAAAGAAAAAGCTTCGAGTCAGCAGAACTACGTTGTCATTCAAATGGCCCATGATGCATCTCGAAGCTGGGCTGAAGAGGCCTCAGAATCTCGATACGGGAAATACGGAGATGGCGGAGGTTTTGGTGACCGTTTTTTAAGAATATTTAGTAACTCCGTTTCCGGGAGTGAGATCTATGGATTTACCTCTGTTGATGATCGAGGAGCTAATAATGCTCATTTTATTCAACAGTCTTTCACTGAACATCAGCCGCTAGAGCGTGTGATGAAAAATGCAAACATGGCCAAGAAGGCGGGTAAACTGGGCCCAGAATCAGGTCATCTAAAAACCGTTTCCTGTCAGCTGAGCAAATACAGTGATGATCCGGATGCAGTCATGAACAACATTACGGACTACTATTTAACGAAGGACCCTTACCGAGCAAAACTTTATCCCAAAATGATCCGATTCATTATGGATCATTATACGGATCACCACACCATTAAGGATGATGAGGTCACTCGACCGGGGATTCGAAAACACTCTTGGATGTTGAAGCTTTCATCCAACGATGAGTTGAAAAAGTTTGTTCTGGGCGCGCTGAACGAACCTGTATTGCCCTCTTCAACCCGGATGAATTGGAGCTCATTTGCGGCCGAACTCGGCTGGATATCAAGACCCGCACTCGATAAAAACCTCGCTCAGGGACTCTACGGATTAATGAGACCACCCTACAATATCGAAACCGAAGACGATGTCCTTCATTTTGCTAAAATATACCCCGAATCAATCTCCGCTATGAGATTAGACAATCTACCCAGCAATCTGAGCTTAAACCCTTCCGCAAAAGCTCGTGTAAAGGAACTTTTAAGAAGCATAGACTCAATTAATCCGCCAGGCAGACTTGATGCAAAACTGAGAAACTGGGCCAATAAAAACTAAAGACTCGCGGTCAACGTAGCACTCAACGCAGTACGATCGAGAGAGATTTTTTCTGTGGTGAACACTTGAAGGAATGGGTTTAAGAAGACCTTTGGAGTCACCATATAGATGAACCCTGGCTGAAGGTCTGATTTTACCATCTTAAAATCAAGTGCCTTATCTACATTTGCGAAATGGTTTGCTTCCATTTCAAATCCAAGATTCAAAGAGAATGCCGGAGAAAGTTGATAGTTTACGTATGGATCAGCATAAAGCTTAAATGCTTTCGCTCTGTCCTTAACTCCGAGATAAGCTTTCGCTTCCGTCCAGGCTCCGACTGTATATCTGCTATTCGGGATCATGTAGCGAACGTTTGGAGTCGTCTTAATCGCGAAATCCATCTCATTCAATTTAGAGCCGTCTGACGTTGGAACCTGAAAGATGATATTTGCATACACATTCAAGTTCGGTGCGGTGTAGAATTTCTTACTGAATGCTTTTAATCCTAAATCTCCCAAAATTGCACCGTACCCTTGGGTTGGAAAAAAGATAAATGGAATAACAGGTCCTACTCCAATGGTAGGAGTGATTAGATAGGCAGCGGTAACCTCACTATCAAAATTAATATGTCCAAAAGCAGTTTTATGATCTGTAAGACTTCCGTTTGCATTGAGTGCATTAGGATTATCAAGATTCATTAACCCTGGACCATTGAAGGTTCCAAAGTAACTTAAGTAAACTTGATCCATCACGGATGAAGACTGGCTGACGGAACTTCCGTCTGAAGCAAAGCTGTTCAATGAAAACAATACGGCAAATAGAATTAGCAAACGTGACATCATCAAATCCCTCTCACAAAATTCAAATCAACTTTTTCGATGGGACGTTTCTGCCATTAGTTCCCGAAAAAGGAAAGCGCTCGCCACTTCATGACAAAATCCTGACTCAAAAGCGATGACGCACCGTTCTTGTTCGTTTTGAGTTGCCGTGGGACCTTATGACTCATTGCTTGCCCGTGGTAAATTTCGTCGGTATAAATAGGATATGAGCTTAAAAAATTATGTCCAGTTCGGGGTTTTGGCACTGAGTCTTTCTGCTTGCGGTCAAATTGTCGATCGCAGCACGCTCCCTCTTCTTCCCAATCAAGATCGACTCATTTCAGATCCAGGCTCTCCGGGACCCTCCACTCCAGTTGGAAATATCCTCGGAAAAAATAGCTTCGGGGTCACCGTCAATCGTACTTTGGTGGGATTAAACTCCATCGGTAATAATCATTTCGCCCAAATCCGATCCCTCGATGGAATCTCCTCTCCCGGCGCTTACTATGGGCTAGGAATTGGAAACAAAGGAATGATTGGTTTTGGAATGGGCTTTGATAAATATCCAGTCAGTGCCTTTAACAGCCTCAGCTTTAAGAGCTATGAGCCGAGAACCAATTCTGGATGCGCATACAATGCGTACATTAATTTTCTCGTTGATCTGAATTGCGACTCTCTAAACCCCAATTACATTGTGATTCAAACTTTGAACCTCGAAAGTCCAAACAAAGGGGTTTGGAACACCTTCACGATCAATAAGTCAGATGCGATTTTCAAAATTTCACGATCCAATGACAGACTTCAATCCCTGGATAAAATCGTAGGGACCAATTCAAAAGCCTGCTTTGTTGCGGGTGATGTCTTCGACCTTTGGATGAAACGAGACCAAAAACTCGCACCGTTTCAAATTGTTCATGGCGATAGTTTCTACAGCACAGCATCGATGGTTGCGATTGATGATATTACCCTTAAAGTCGGTGAA
>CAIOKW010000041.1 GCA_903858975.1 Oligoflexia bacterium
ATGCAGACACAATCTCAGCAAGCGCTTCATCCGCGTTTGCTCTAACTGAAATGCAGATTCATCGAGTCTCTGAAACCAGTCTTTTCCCTTCGCTCGTTCCCACTCTGAACTAAAGCATTTGTATAATCGAAGGGCGTTCATTATCTGCATATCAAAAGTGACCCCGGAGGAAATTGGGCGCTTTTTACGTCCATCTTAATACTCGCCTAAAACCGCAGTTCCTGAAGCGAGCACACCATAAAGATTACTTTCGTAACCTGATCTCCGGGGTCCTTTTAATTATGAACCGAAGTCTTACTTTGGGTCAAAGTATTAGTTCTGGAAATAAAGGTCTGCATTTGGATCATCAAGCGCACCTTGCAATTGTTTACGCATCGAGTGTCTGAGGTAGCTGTACACCGAGCTAAACTTCTTCACAACGGCTCCGTTCGCGTCCAAAAGTACCGCTGAACCATTTGCATTCATGACGAGTGCAACTCCGGAGGCAGCGTTACTATTGTAGTTCATATTGCCCACCTGAAGTGCATTTGGCTTCACGAGTTCAGTACTTCCTGTAACTCCAGTATTGAGCCATCTCCACGGCTGGTTTTTGTCAGAAGGGTATGCGGCCCAAAAAGCCTTCTTCACAGCTGGAAGATTACAACCGATCTGGCCGTTTCTCCACTCTCTTCGAAGAACTACGAAATGTCCTGTCGAATCAAAGTTTATTTTCTTCATGCTAGAAAAGAGTTGGAATGAAATACTGGATCCCTTTCCAGGAACGTATTTCCCAAAGCCCATCCCGCGGTTAAACGTTAGTACATAGGGCATTGCAGACAAATCTGACTTCACGAAAGCACCTGAATCAGACAACGCGCCCGCTCTAGCTTTCGCCACAAAGAACGCATCTGATTTCCCTGAAACCTGGTAGTCACATCGTTCTTTTTGTGGATCACGTCCATCTAATAAAGAGGGTTGGAACAAGATCTCTCGGACCGAAGTTAACTGTCCTGCTTTGGTTCCATCTTGAGCTCTACACTGAATGTCGTAACGACCCGCCTTCGGACCATTCGGGCTCATATAAAACACCCATTTATTTACATTAGTATCGAGTTTTGCATCTTGGTAATTCTGAGCCGCTACATATTCTTTGAAAGCACCCTTTCCGGCGAAGATACAAGAAACAGCTGAATACTTCTTATCCGAAATTGCAATGGATACCCATCCATTGACTCCCTTCCAACCCGACACCGCGGGTACAACCTCATTAAATTCTTGGGCAAAAGATAAAGAGGCAGAACTTACGCCCGCTGCCGCCGCTGCAAGCGCTTGAGCAGAAGCGAGGGCATTCTGTGCGAGGGCACATTTAGTTTTTGCCTGATTCACGACACTTTGAGCAGCCATGGCTTGAGAGAGGGCTTGATCTGCCATTTTTCCTACCTCTGCCACTTTTCCTGCATACGCCTTAGCATTGGCGGCAGCAGCATCCGCAGAAGATTTTAAATCGTTATACTTTGCTTCTGAATCTTTAGCGGCTTGGGCTGAAACTTCAGCGGCTTTTTTTGCATCGCTTGCTCTGGATTGAGCACTCTTTGCAAGACTTGCCATTCCATCTAAGGTTTTTTGGGTCACACCTTTGGTGCCCGCACTCTTCTTATAATTGGCCGCCGCCTGATCGGCTACAGCAGAAAGGTTGTTTGCATTGAGAACCTTTGACTTCAAATCATTCGCGGCGAGGGCTTTTGCGCTCAATTGCTTGGTCGCCTGATTACTCGCGTCTTGGGCTTTGGCAGAGGCGGCAGAAGCCTGATCCCGCACAGCCTTGAGTTGAGATGCTGCCCCTACCGACTTCTCGTTAGCAACAGCCGCTGCAGCAGTCGCGTCCGCTAATGCCCGGTTCGCAGCGTCCACTGCAGCCTGCAAACTATCAAGATTTGCCGACGCCGGAGTCGCCTTAGCTGCCGCTTTAGGCATTGCCTCGGCTCCATACACCTGCCCTGAAAGAAACAAAGTCAGGCCACATGAAATTAGAATGTATTTCACACTTGAAGAATGCCAACCCAATTTGATTCCCATAAATTTTCCCTTCTAAGTATTCTCGCACCGATAAATTGAAAAAAAAATGTGTCCAGAATGACCTTAAAAATCAACTTTAATCGTTTACAAATTGCAAGCGCGCTCGATTTGGATGAAGATGAGCTATGTCCTCACCTTCAATACCCTATTTCCCTGAAATCAATCGACTCCGCGCAGTCGCAGTGATTTTCGTCTTGTTCAACCATTTCACCTTTTCGTTTACAGCAATGGGAATGCAAATTCCCTCTTTTTTAAGTCATACCTGGGGAGGAGTGGACTTATTTTTCGTCATTTCTGGTTTTTTGGTTACCCGCATTCTCACCCAGGGGTTTACAAATTCGGGCTTGAGGCATTTTTATGTTCGCCGAGCATTTCGAATTTTGCCGGTATGCCTTTTGTGGCTCATAATCATTACTCTGTTAACTTTCTTTTTCAATGAAAAGGGATCCTTCGGAGAGAGGGCAGTACTCACGCGCGAGATTCTAGGGGTACTTACATTTTCTTACAATCAAGTCGTCGTGCATAGCCCAGACGTGATGACCTATCTTTACCATTGGAGCCTATCAATTGAGGAACAGTTTTACGTGCTCTTTCCTTTGCTCCTGCTCATAGTGAGAAGAAACCAAAGCCGGATTGTGCTTTGTATTTTGGGTATTCTTTTGGAAGTATTCTTCATTCGTCCCTTGGGAATTACCCCCGAAATGCCTGCCTATATTATTCACAATGCGAGCTACTTCAGGTTCGATTCTATCCTGGCGGGTTGCCTTCTTAATTTTTGGAGTTCTGGTACAGCCAAAAGTATTCGTAATCGATCTAAAGACTCTAGTCTTTTTCGATCACTGACCTGGCCTCTTCTTCTCTTTGTTGCATTTATTCCCGGAATGTTTGAAATTCCATCTGAACGCTATATTTTTGGTCTGCCGATCGTAATAGTAGCTAGTGTTATGTTGGTTTTTCTGGCATCCAAGAATCAAGGAATTATCTTAGGTGGTGAAGGACAGTTACAGCGAATGCTGGATGGTATCGGTCATCGATCCTACTCCATTTATCTTTGCCATTTCCCCTTACTCCTTTTGATTCAGGAAGTGTGCATGAGATGGATTTTCCAAGGGCCCATTCTGATCACTCCCTTATTCTGCATCGCATATATAGGCGCAAGTCTGCTTCTCATTGCATTGGCAACAGAACTCACCCATCAATGGGTTGAAAAACCAATTATAAACTTTGGCAAAAAGTGGGTTTGACGTACTCCCTGATGTTCGTTAGCCTACCTAACGAATTCACACTTAGGGAGAGGCCTACATGCCTAATTTCATTCGCCGTTTTATCCCAGTTTTTTTCGCTTTAGTTTGCGCCGCAGTAAGCTCCTGCGCCTATTATAACGAAAAGACACCAGGGGATCCGAGCACGATTACGGCTCAAAATGTTTCTTGGGAAAAAGTCTCTAACGAGTTTTTTCAACCGAGATGTGCAATCTGTCACAGCGATGGAGCCGGAAACTTAGATGTCACGAACTATAATAATGTACTTGCTGACAAGTCGAGAATTCTCCAAGACACCTACTACCGCTCGAGAATGCCTCCTGATTCACCCTTAACCGATTATGAGAAAAAATTGATCTATACTTGGATCAACGCAAATCTCCCCTACACCGCAACAGGGCTCACCCAATGAAAATCATCCCATCTATTCTTTTAATCTTTGTTTCTTACATCAATCAAGCCCATGCTTTCCCTGAGCTGATTCGTCACAATTACGTGAACTGCACCTCTTGCCATGTTAGCCCTAACGGTGGTGGTGTTCTCAATGAATATGGCCGGGAGACCTCAGTCGCCGCTCTGAGTACTTGGGGGACCGAAGATGAAGCGAAGCCTTTTTATAATCTCCTGAAGCAACCAGACTGGGATAAAACGGCAATCGTCCGCGCGGTACAGACCTTCAAAAATAATTCTAAGGTCAGTAGCGGCTATTTTTGGTGGATGGAAGGTGATTTAGAGGCCGCCGCTCACTTTGGAGAAAAAAAGGCATGGACTGCAGACCTTGCGATTGGCGCAAGTCCGGATATGATGAATGGTTTACTTGCAGAAGGACAGTTTCCAGTCGTGAGTCGGCGTCACTATCTGATGTATCGCCCAACTGAAGCGACCTCCATCCGAGCGGGAAAATTTCTCACTGACTATGGGATCTACTTCTCCGAGCATTCCATAGCGACAAGACAAGGGATTGGATTTGACCAGGGAAACGAGACCTACAATCTTGAATATAGCTATCAAGGCGAATCTTGGTCGGGATCCCTGACGGCCGTGCTAGGTCGCCCCGATGATTCAAGTCTCCTGATGGAAAAAGGATTTGCCGCCTCGGGCGGAATCCATCTTTTGGATCACCATAAAATTGGATGGAGCGCCTACTATGGCACTCTGAACGGAACCAGTCGCGAGCTCACCGGTCCTTTCTTGCTCCTTGGATTCACTCCTCATTTTTATTTTACCGGTGAATCTGATCTGCAATGGATGCAGCCGAAAAATCAATCAGCCACTCAAGGCGTATTCTCCTATGGTCGCCTAGGCTATGAGGTCATTCAGGGTGTTCACATCTACCTCATGACCCAAAACAGCACCCATGCATTCAGTGGAACCCCACAGGCGCTCGCGCCTCAGGCGAAGTACGGTAACCTGATCAATCGGATGACTGGATTCGGTCCCGGAGTGATTTGGTACCCTCGGCCTCACTTTTACGTGAAGTTTGAGCTCCAAAACCAAATCAGCTCAGAACTTCCATCAGGACAGACTTCAGGCTACCTAACAGGTAATATTTATCTTTAAAATCAGGAACCTAAAACCGGGGTGTTTTACTCTTATTGAGTATCCACCCATGACGTTCTGTGCTAGTTTCCCGGCAAGGAAGCCTTATGATTAAAAGCTTGGGTCGATGGTCCATTACTCTCCTCATCCTCTCTTTCAGTTCCAGCTGTGGAATTTATGAAAACAAGTATGCAAATAATCATGCCCCTCGAGTAGACATCGCAGCTATTCTGGCGAATCCAAATTCAAAAATTTCTTTCAACCAAGTGAACCTTGGAATTTTTCAAGTCAGCTGTCTTCAGTGCCACTCTTCAAGTCAAGCAAAGGGTGGAGTGGTTCTTGAAACCTATGGAAACGTGATCACACAAATGAATGATGTCATCACCGACATTCAATCAGGCGACATGCCTCAAAATGGAAGCCTGAGCGAAGAACAAATTAATTTATTTAACCTTTGGATTAAACAAGGGGCTCATGAAATCGGGAACGAAGACTCTTCCACCCCAAATCCTACAGTGACTCCCGCACCGACTTCCACTCCAGTTCCCACTTCAACTCCGATCCTTTCAGCTCTTGCTCCGAACTATCAAAGCATCCGGGATCATATTTTTGTACCAAAGTGCTTGAAGTGCCACGGCATCAATGGTTCAAAACATTCTCGATTTCCACTCGAAAGCTATGAACAAATGATGGCTCAAGGGGAACTGATTATCGCCGGTAATCCTTCAAAGAGTACCGTTGTGAAAGAAATCAGAGCCGGAACCATGCCTACCCGTAAGTCAGGTTTACCCAAAGTTACCCCAGAAGAACTCAATGTGATTGAGACTTGGATCAGCCAT
>CAIOKW010000042.1 GCA_903858975.1 Oligoflexia bacterium
AGCGCATTGATTTTGATTTGGGATGCATCTGTATACTTAAGTGAAACGAAATCAGCCTCGAGGACTAGGGCGGCTTTTGTGATGTCATGCATGTTGATTGCAACCCTTGCTCACTTTAAGTTCGAAAACTATACCCTGCCTGGACAACGATTAATATCAACCCCAGAAATCAGGGTTCCGGATGAAATTACGCGTACAACTGAAAGCCGGTCCCGATGGTGGATTGCTGGCCCAAACCGAAGTTTTGATTTTTCATTGGATTCTTATATTGGGATTTATCAGCCAAACTTTAAGAGTTTGAAAGGGCTTCTCTGGGAGTCTCATCGAGATCACTTATTGCTAAATTCGTATCTGGGAACCCTGCTGAGCCCACCGGTAGTCTTAGATCACTATTTTTACTTCGGCTACAGCTGTCCAGTTCAGCGGTGCTTAGAGAAACAGTTTGCCCAAACTTTTGGAGTGCAAGGGGTGCTATTGGGTCTTGATCACTTGGACAGTACTGAGATTCAGCGGAAAAAAAATTGTTTTTATGAGGGAGGAGCGGCCACTGTTTTAAAAGAGGCGGCACTCTTTGATGGCGTTTCTTTTTATAAAAAATATTATCCTGAGTCCCCTGAGCATGAAGTCATTCAGGGAGTAGCTAGCCAAAGTTTAATGTTCCAGACTGACCAAGACTCTTGGTCATTTGCTCAACCCCTGGTCCTCGCATATCAAGATTGTGAGAAGAGCTCAATGGTTCAAAGGGTGTTTGTTCATGGTCGCGAGCAAGACTCCTTGTTGAAAGTGCTTCATGGGCTTGAGTATGCTTCGCCAGAAGTTCGTTGGAAAAAAACGGGAGTAGGGTCTTACCAGGTTGATTTAGCGAAAAACGCATCAGGCTTAGTATGGGTGAAGCTCAGTGCGTTTCCCGGGCTAAAAGTGCGCTCCTTAAAGAGCGGTCAGGTAATCCCGTTTTACGAGGCCAATCCAGGGTTTGTGGTTTTTACAGATTCATCTTTTTTAATTGAGTATCAGAAATCGGATTGGTTTTACTTCGGAGCAGCGCTTTCAATTCTTACATCACTTGGCATGGCTTTGACGTTCACTTTACGTCAAAAGAGTGACTTAATGCCTTTAATTTAAGCTCATTTATTGTTTTTTAACCTCTCTTTCTATGCGATCATTGACAATGGGGGTATTGAAGATGGGTTATAAATTTGGATTATCAAGTCTACTAATTGGTCTTTCGTTGTTTGCGTGCGCGAAGCAGGGGTCGGTCTTGACCGCTGCGAGTTCGGTGACCTCGTCTGCTACCAGTACTCTGAACGTTTCTGCGGTTTGTGCTGCCGCCTCAAGCTCAAACAATATTTTCTATCCCTCACTCAGTATTTGTACGTCTGCTTGGGGCGCTAATAATTGTGGACCATCGGTGGTGACGTCAGGTAGTTCGAGCGTTACGTGTTATGTGAAGAATTCTACTGTTTCAACGAGTGGAAGTACTGGGGTAGTGTCGACATCGACAAGCGGTACTACGGGTATCACCGCTACGACCGGCACTACAGGTGTTGCAACCACGACCGGCACTACAGGTGTTGCAACCACGACCGGCACTACAGGTGTTGCAACCACGACCGGCACTACAGGTGTTGCGACTACCGCTAGCCTATCGATTTCACCGCTCACTTATAATTTTGGAAGCCATTATTTACCCTATTCTGCAAATCATACCTTTGTTGTGAGTAACTCCGGGACGGGTGCTGCCACCTCTTGCGTGGTCAGCAGCAGTAACACCCTTGATTTTACTGCCTTGGCGAGTTGCTCGAGCATAGCGGCAGGTGGAACCTGTTCTATCGTTCTGAATGCTAGCCCTGATGCAACCGGTTATACTGGCAAGACCCAGCTCAGCATTTCCTGTGCGAATGCTTTTGCTCAAACCACTGCAAATGGAATCACGGTGACGGGATTATTCAGTAGCACCACAGGTACTACAGGTTCTACTAGTACGTCGGGTTGTTTCGTTGCCGGGACTCAGATTGAAATGGCGGATGGAAGCTTTAAAAGTATCGAGAATGTCGTGATGGGAGATCGAGTTCGCGCTGCCAATGGTGAAGTGAACCAAGTGAATAAACTATTTTTGATTCACCACAAAGGCTTGAAGTACTCCTTCAATCAC
The DNA here is from genome assembly GCA_903858975.1 of Oligoflexia bacterium. Classification (GTDB taxonomy): domain Bacteria; phylum Bdellovibrionota; class UBA1018; order UBA1018; family CAIMNF01; genus CAIMNF01. The sequence goes on from CAIOKW010000042.1 coordinate 2,153, forward strand.
GGAAAGTTTTTTGTGACCTCATCTCACCCGTTCTTAACTGAATCGGGATGGAAGTCCTTAAATCCAATGGTTAGTGTTCGAGAGAACCCGGGGCTCAATGTTTCTCAGTTAGCTGAGGGAGATGTGGTGCTCACGAAGAATGGATCTTACCGGATCAATAGTGTTGAAGCATCTCATAACGCTGAGACCGTATATAACTTTAGAACCGACGGGGACCACACTTATATAGCAGATGGCTATCTGGTCCATAACGTTGCAATTAAGCCTCAATGACTACCAGCACCACCGGTGTGGTACCCGCGCTCTAGTTCGACTAAAGTTTATTGAGGAAGTTGCCGATAAGCTTTTGACGCGCGTATTGCGCTGAAAGGGTTCATTGTGTCTCAAGATAAAGTATCTCTCGGTCGGAAGGTATTACTGGTTAATCCCCGCTTCCAATTCCAGTTTATGGCTTGGATGGGAGGCTTGGCAGTTGCTGTAGTCATGGTTTTACACCTCGCGCACGATTGGTTCTTTTACCAATTGCGAGAACAAGCGCGCTTGGCAGGGTTAACTCCCGATCATGTATTTTTCCAATTTATTAACTCAAGACAAACAGAACTCAATCTGATTTCAGTCGTGAGTTTTATAGCCATACTCGTTGTCGTTGGGGTTATTGGGCTCGTGCTCTCTCATCGGATTGCAGGACCGATGTACCGTCTGAAGTTACACTTCGAGGAAGTGGCTAAGACTGGTGTGCCTCAAAAATTAAAATTTAGAGAAGGGGACTTCTTTCTAGAGATCCCAGAGGCTTATAATCTTCAATTCGCTAAAAAAGAAGAAGCAGAGTCGTCTATCCGTAAAATGGTATAGTTTATGTCAAAAGGCTTAGGGGTCGGGGTCGCATTATTTATTGGAGTCTTCGGAGGGTTTAACTATCTGTTAAATCAAGAGTCGACTCCCGTAGTTCACGTTGATCAAACAGATCAGTCCGAGAAAAAAGTGATTCTGGCGATGGCCGCATTTGTGGAGAAAAACCCTAAAATAATTGAAGTTCAAAAGGGTTTAGCGGAATTCCATCCAGAGCCTAAAGCGACGGAGCTGGCTCATGATTCTCATGCACCGATTGTTGCGGGGGTGCCACTCGATGAGCGCTCCATTCAGGAGTTGCAGGCGGAGAGCGGACTCGAGCGATTCAAAGCTCAGGTGGGGCCTAATCCACAGGGTGCTATTCAAGATGTTCATCAGGCCTGGTTTTCAATCGAGGATCGAGACTTCAAGCGTCGAGAGGCACTCCTTGAAGTAACAAACGGTTTGGCAAAAGTGAGTAATGACACTTCGCTGAGAGGAATGTTTTTGAGTGAGGTCAATAAGTACTACACTCAGTCATCGGAAGAAAATAAGAACCCTGAGTATGCAGGGAAAGCGCTTCAACACTATTTGAATAATGAACCAGATCTCGCAAAAATGACTGAAAACCTCGATAAAATGGGAATTCCTCATGTCGTCATTCCCCCGATTGAGGGGATTTCAGATGGGCATAACCGCGCCCCCGCATCAGTGCCTGCGCAATAGGTTAAAATTTACTCAATCTTAAGAATATAATATTCGCTTGTTAAGCGCGGACGCGTCTCCTTTAGAATAGTTCTAGACCCAGAAATATTCATGGAGGATAGCGTGATGAAATTAAGGTCAATGGGAATTGCTTTTGGAATGGTGGGAACAGTAACTTTGGCGCAGGCGGGACCTGTGGATCGAATGGTGATCATCAGCCCACCTAAAAGTCTTGCAGTGGGGACCTGTTCCTCTCCTCTTACGGTACAGGCTCAGGATAGTGCCCTTAAGCCCGCAACATCGAGTAGCAATATCAAAGTATTTTTTACCGGTTCTGACCCGTCCCTCAGTTTTTTTAAAGATTCAGCCTGCACGCTGAGCGCAGGAAGTGTGGTGATTCTTGCGGGTACATCGAATAAAGATTTTTATATCAAGGGGAGTGTTTCAGGCAGTAAATCACTGATTGTGGCTACTTATAATTATACGGATGGCGGCCAAACGGAGACCTTGATCGCGAGTGGGACAACAACCCCGGTACCGAGCCCCACACCGATTGCAAGCGCTACTCCGATCCCTACTTTGCCAACCTTGGGGCGTAGTATTCCAGCTCCCCTTTACGGTATTACGCTTGATAATGTTTCGAATGCCGTTCTTCCAGGAGAAATCGCTTCGATTCAACATTTAAATCATACGCCCACTTCGCGAGTCGTGTTTGATCCGGGAATGAGTCCCTCTTATTATTCTCCACAGATTTCACAACTCAGAGGCATCTCCTACATCATGGGGCAAGTATCAGATTCTTCATCGATGAAGAGTTACTCCGTAAGTAGTTACCAGGCTCGTGCACAGGACTACGTTTCCAGTTTGGGTTCGCTTGTGGATGTGTGGGAGGTGGGGAATGAGGTGAACGGGAATTGGCTCGGCACGAGTACAATTGAAAAGGTTCAAGCCGCTTACGATGTCGTGGCGAATGCCAAAGGAGCCACGGCACTGACATTTTTCTATATGGGTGAACCCTCGGATGTGAATAACTGTATTGATGCTCCTGGGGATGATCTATTTACTTGGATCACTCAGAAGTTTCAATTGAGTGTCCCTGTTAGTCAAAGAAGTGCTGCAACTGAAAGACTCCGACTTGGGTTGAATTATGCTTTGATCAGTTGGTATCCGCAGGGTTGCAACAATCTACAGCCCGATTGGAACACCATTTACACGAAGCTTGCGGCAATCTTTCCGAATGCCAAAGTAGGATTCGGTGAACTCGGTACGGCGAGTGTGCAAAATGGTTCGAGCTATGAGGTGAATTTGATCAATCAATATTATCCCCTCGCATCAAAGATTGCTTTACCTTCGAATTATATTGGGGGCTATTTCTGGTGGAATTATGCAGAAGAAATGGTGCCCTACCCAACTAGCACTCTGTTCCAGACTTTAAACAATGCGATAAAATAGACTACTTCCTGAAAGCCCTAGACAAACGATTCACCGTAGGGGATTTAGTTCCCATGAAAGAAACGATTTTGATTACCGGGGCTTCAGGGGGAATTGGTGAGGTCTTTGCTCGAGAATATGCAAAACTCGGTCAGAACCTAGTATTAGTTGCCCGATCTGAAATTCGGCTGAATCAGATTGCGTCCGAGCTCACGGAGAAATTTGGAATTCATGTTAAGGTGATTCCTTTGGATTTGTCCGAATTGAACTCAGCTGAGCGTTTATTTAATGAATGTACCGAAGCCGGAATCCAGGTGAATGTCCTGATTAACAATGCTGGGTTTGGATTATTTGGTAAATTTGTTGATCTTGATCCGAAACGTTTAGAGGAGATGATGCTCCTGAATATGGTTTCGCTGAGTAAGTTGTGTCGCTTGTTTCTCCCTTCGATGATTGGAAAACAAAGTGGTGGAGTGATCAACGTGGCATCTACTGCGGCTTTTCAAGGAATACCATTTTTTGCAACTTATGCTGCGACTAAGGCTTATGTTCTGCACCTAACGGAAGCCCTTCACTTTGAATTAAAAGGTACTCCAGTTGAAGTGATGGCCCTTTGCCCGGGGCCGACACAAACTGATTTTTTTAAGTCGGCTGGGCGCGGGAGCTTTGGATATCTTCAAACGCCAGAGGCGGTGGTTGAGGCCGCTTTGCAAGGTTTTCGACTCGGTAAGGCGAATGTGGTCTCAGGGATGACTAACAAAGTGACGAGCACTTTGGTGAGGTTTGCTCCCCGGGCTTGGGTGACGGGTGCGGCGGCTAAGTTGCTCGAGAGGGGCTCTAAATGAAGTGGCGTCCGGGCAGATATCAGATTGATCAGGATCATTCATCCATAGGGTTTAGTGTGGTGAATTTTTTAGTCTTCAATGTAAAGGGAGACTTTAAGCGCTTCAAGGGAGAGGTGCTGATGGGGGATGACTTCACACAGTCAAAAGTGACTGCGAGTATCGATGTGACCTCCATTAATACCGACTGGGAAGGGCGGGATGAGCACTTAATGAATGAAGACTTTTTTCATGCGAAGCAATTTCCAGAGATCAGTTTTACAAGCAAAACCTTGATGGGGACCCCAGAGCACTTTACGATTACCGGGACGCTTCAAATTCATGGTGTTACCCGTGAGATTCGACTTCCGTGTAGAATGATGGATCCGATGACCGTTCAGGCTGAGACGTCTATCAATCGGAAGGATTTTGGCTTAACGGCGGGACCATCCATTAAGAATGAAGTGAAAATACTAATTAATATCAAGCTATTAGCTGCATAAATCCCTCATTGACGGGCTGCGCAAGTCGAGTTAAACCACTTCCATGCGAGTCAAAATTGTCATTTTGTTTTTTTCTGTTTTGTTTTCATTCTCAAGCTTTGCGTTAGCTAGTGATCAAGTTCAAAATCGGAATCAAAAGGCGCTCAGTGCCATCGATTCCGTTTGTGGTGATACCTGGTGTGAAGGGGACTACAATTATCGTTTTCCTCGTTTGAAATGTAACTTTAGAAAGCAAACTTGCACGTTATTCTATAGCGCAGGTCTCCATCCGGATGAGGGGCAAGAGCAAAAATGGACCCGTTCAGGAACCTGTAAAATTAGCGCAGTTCGTTCTTATGATGATATCCTCGATTCAAATACTGGAAATGATCTAACTGCATCCAGTTACGATCAAATCACGGAGTGTCTCAATGGTCAGGAGCGGGGGTAGAGTTGAGAGTTTATAAATATCTTCTTCTAGCATTTGTCGCGTGTATCACAGTGACTTCTGCAGAAGTCATCCGTCAGATCAGTTTCAATGAGATGCTGAGATTCCATCGAAACTCGGGTGGGATTGATACCTCTGTCTTTGTAGATGCGCTTCCCATCCCTCCAACGATTCGAGTGAATGGAAGAACAAAGCAAATTCAGATGATTGCGCGTGAAGGGCGAAATGTCTTTTATCGTGATCTCCCTGCAACGAAGGTTTGGGGATTTAATGGGGTGAACCCAGGACCAACCATTGAGGTAGAGAGTGGTCAAGATTTAGAAGTGTTGTGGAAAAGCGAGCTACCGAAAGAGCATTTGATTCCGCTGGATTCACACTTCATGGCTGGAATGAGAAATTCGGGGCCAGGTGCCCTTCCGGCCGTAAGAACAGTGACCCATTTGCACGGTGCAAGAGTTCAAGATTCAATCACAGCACAGGATCGCTTTCATAACAATGATGGCTGGCCTGATGCGTGGATTGTTCCTGGGCAGACTCAGATTGCTCATTATCCGAATCAACAGAGCGCGAGAACACTTTGGTACCACGATCATGCTATGGGAGCGACCTCACGTAATGTGGTTGCGGGTTTGCTTGGACTCTATATTATTCGCGACAACGTCGAGCGCTCCCTTCATTTACCATCGGGCAATTTTGAGATTCCACTCATTTTTGAAACCAAAGACTTTAATGATGACGGGAGCCTCACTTATCCCAGTCGCATGACGGCTGAGGTTTATGGGGGCACGGTTCCGGTTAACGGTAAGATTTGTCCGTTCCTAAACGTAGAACCCCGTAAATACCGTTTTAGAATGCTCGATGCGGCTACGGCACGCTCGTTTGCGTTTAAGCTCATCAATGCAGAAGATCAGTCGGATGGTCCTGCAATGATTCAAATTGGCTCTGATGGTGGCTTCCTAGAACGCCCATTGCTCCTCAATGCGCCCAATCGTGCTGATTCACCTCGTTTAGTTTTGGCGCCTGCTGAACGTGCGGATGTAATTGTGGACTTCTCTCACTTTGCTGGGAAGACACTTTTGCTTCAAAATAACTTTCAAAGTGTTGCAGGTGAAGGGGAGCTCTCCATACCGAATATTATGATTTTCAAAGTGGGAGCTCGCGTCTCATCGCCTGATCTCAGTCGAATTCCAGCGATTCTAACACCTGTGCCTCGATTGGCAGAAACGAGCGCCGTAAAGACACGAAAAATTGTTTTGAGCCAAGTTCTGACACCAAACCTTCCGCCGGTGATGATGTTGAACGAAAAGGTCTGGGGTGATCCCATTGAAGAGAGCCCTCGGGCAAACACGACTGAAATTTGGGAGATCATCAACACGCTTCCAGACTCTCATCCATTTCATATGCACCTGGTGCAATTTCAAGTCTTAGATCGAAGCATGTTTGACGTTCCGTATTATGAGCAAACGAAAATGATCAAATACATTTCAGCGCCAGGACTTCCGGAGCCTAGTGAGTTCGGTTGGAAAGATACGGTCGTTGCCTATCCCAATACGGTGACCCGGATTATTATGCAGTTCGGTCCTTATACAGGAAGATACGCTTTCCATTGTCATATCCTTGAACACGAGGACATGGGGATGATGAGGCCCTTTGAAGTGATCAAATGAAATGGGCTTTATTTGGTCTTTTTCTTTTTAGTTTTGCGCAAGCGGAAGTCAGCATTCAAAATCGCCAAGGATCAGTATTGAATGCCTCGGAGTATTCATTCCAAGATGATCTCGGTGTAACGGTCACCCCTGAACTCTACTTTAAATCGGGGCGCCCTGTTTTAATGGCCTTTGTCTATTTTGAGTGCCCAGGCGCTTGTACCGTACTTCTAAATGGAATGATTCAGGGGCTCGCTCCTCATATCTTAATTCCGGGGCAAGACTTTGAAATTGTCGTCATCAGCATTAACCCCAAGGACACGCCCAGGCTTGCAGCGGCTAAAAAGAAAAGTTACCTCAAGCAATATGGGCGTGAAGACACCGCATTGGGTTGGCATTTTCTAACAGGGGATGAGCAAACAATTGGCAGACTCACTCATCGACTTGGTTTTAAGTTTGAATATGATTCATCAAGTGGCCAATTCAATCACCCATCGGCGCTCTTTCTTTTTACGCCGGATCAGGTCCTCTCAAGTGTTTTAATGGGAGTGAGTTTCCCTTCGGTTCTTTTAAGAACGAATCTCGTGATAGCCCAGGAAAAGAAGCTCGGTACCTATCTCGATCGAATCAATGCGGTTTGCTATACGTTTCTTCCGCACTTTGGTCCAGTTGATCGGCCTTCACGATGGGCAGGTTTGTTCGGCCTGATTATTTTTGGACTACTTCTTTACAGGCTTGTTGTCTTAAATTCTCTAAGAAAGAAGAAATTTGGATAGGACTTAAGTCTGGGGATGGATTACTCGTCAACTTTGCTTCAATGGTCGAGATGTCTTCATTGCTGAGTTTCAGGTGATCTGCATGTCCATCACTCCAGCCGTTTCCCCATTTACCATCTTTGATTTTAACGGGTGAGTAGGATCCTAATCGAATTCCTAAATACATCACCCAAGCGTAGTGGGGCGCTCCAGTAGCTTTTACGCACTCATAAATACGATGATCGGCATCTTTTCTGGCTGAATCACAGCCCCCTGCCCAAAAGTAAAGATCGTGTTCAACACAGCAGTGCTTCCAGAGACTTGGGTTCGCGCTCGTTCCATTCATGAATCCGGTGCAGTAATCTGTCGTGAAAGGCTTTAGAGCTTCGATCTCGGCGCGCGTGGATTGCGGCATGCTATGAATCAATGCAAACGTGATCATGATCATTCTAATCAAATTTAAGTATTTCACGTATTCGCCTTAAAAATTTTGAGCTTCCGAGGATAGTGAGTAAAATTCAAGGTTTTGCCTTGAGTTAAGATTTCACCATCTCCAAACACTTCCAAGGATTCGCCATCTAAATGCGTAATTTGGAGAGTCTTCGTCTTAAAGCTAATAAAGCTATCGTTAATTTTACCCATCTTCATTTCAGCCAATCCCTTTAAAGTAGAGAGTCCACAGACTTCAGGGTGAATGAGTACGGTAAAGGTGTCTGAGTCTTTGGTCTGATCGGGAGCGACTTTAAGATTGCCTGCAAGGGTAGATTGATTGCAGACCATCACCACCGAAACAGTAAGGGTTTGATCAAAATCATCCCCCTTAATTCTGACTCTATGGCCACGTCCCCAGCGGGTAAGAATTTGTTTTGCGGCAAGGACCGAGTAAATCTCACAGTTCACTTTTTGTGAGGCTTTCTTAAATATTTTAAACTTATTTCGGAGTCGATTGTATTCTGAACAAAGACTACTTCCGATCCCAATTCCAGCCACAGTTGAAAAAGGGATTCCATTCACGTCGAGCACCCGTACCTCTTCTACTGAGTCGCTCTGAACTAATTCTTGGAGCTGATCCAAGCAACCGGTGATGCCTTGCTCATTGGCAAGATCGTTCGCGGTTCCAGAGGGAAAGGGATAAAGCGGTATTCCACTTTCAAGGAGCCCTCTTAATGCGTAAGTTTGTGTTCCATCCCCACCAAATACGACTGCAGCCTTTGTGGTCTTAGGATCAAGAGTGGTGCAGTTTTTTGAGAGTTCGAGAGCGCTTTTAGGGAGATTAGAGTTGATTCTGAGACCCGGGAGAGCCAAAGAGGCTGCATCTGCTTCGATCGTTGCTTTTCCGGAACCCGATGTTTCGTTAATAAAGAAAGCAATTTCACTACTCATAGGTGGCGAATATTATCGTGGATAAAATGTTTTGTAAATAACCATTATTTAAGCAACGATTTCAGTTTACTCATGTTCTAAAGCATCTCTAATTTCGAGTGCTGCGACTTTTCTTGCGGGCAATATTCCTGCGAGGATTCCGACTGCTACACCAAAGAGTAGGGTTCGTGTGACCGCATCCCAGGGCAGTGAAAACTTAAGTACCCAACCCATGAGGCTGGAGAGCGTACCGATCACCCAAAAATAAGTGACGAAAACTCCAATCGATACAGCCACCAGACCACCGAGGGAACCTTGAATGAGGGCTTCGCTAATAATCATGCCCATGAGTTGTTTTTGGCTCATACCAATGGCTCTGAGAATTCCAAGCTCTCGTTTTCTCTCAAGTACGCTCACCATGAGCGTATTAAAAAGCCCAAAGAGCCCAACGATCAAGGCCGACCATTCAATGGCTTTAGTATAAGTGAAGCTTTCATCCACCAACTGCCTTGCTTGTGTCGCGAGTTCAGTATTTAGGGTGGCCATCAGGCCGATTTGTTTGCCCAGTGTTTGATCCAGAGCGGTCCTGATAGCAATAGGACTCACGCCCGGTTTTGCCATCACAAAGAAACCGGAGATCAGATTATCATTCCAGTATTTTTTGTAGATTTTTCGGCTGAGGTAGAAGACCCCCTCTGGGTTCGTAAACTCCGTGATGACGCCAATGATTCTGAAGGTTTGAGGTCCGGTCGGAGTATTGAGTAAAATGCTGTCTCCCTTTTTTTTCTTGAACTTCAGAACAAAGTTTTGTGAAACCAAAATGAGCTTCTCTGAACTACTAAAAAATTCATGGATCACCTGTTCAGGGTTCCCATCGGTAATATCAAATTGAGTAGATTGAAGCCTTGGATGAGGTGGATCAAAAGCTTTAATTGCGAGGACTTTATGCTCATAATTCTGTTTCACATAGCGGATACCGCTCGAGCCAATTCCATCAGCACTGACATCGACGCCAGGTAAAGCATCGATCCTAGCCTTGAGGTCTTCATGGAGGGGTTGAACCTGGAAGGTGAGGAGCTTTCCGGAAGACGAAATAACGAGGTCTGCCGCAAGTGTTTTATCAAACCAAGAAGTTAAACTATATTTGATGCTGCCATTCATGAGCGAGAGAACAATAACCAGCATGAGTCCTACCATGAGG
>CAIOKW010000043.1 GCA_903858975.1 Oligoflexia bacterium
AATGAAGGCAAACAAAAGGGATCTCACCCTTACTTTTCGGATTTATGGATGATTTCTTGAATGGATTGCATAGTTGGGCAGGGGCGCCCGTCAGATTTTAGACGCTCGAATATTTCTCGCGTTTATGTGAATATTTTCAGTATGAGAATCATCGGATTCCTCCTCCTCCTTTTCATTTCTTCACCGGTATTTGCTGAAAACTGTGCTGAACGGTTTAGTGCCCTATTGGAGCACTCCTTTAGCGGGCCGCAGGCGAAGGATGAGGGTCAGGCTCTAGTCGAAAAAATCTGGGCACAAACCTTAAAGGAAACCTCAGAGCATCACCTACCTTTTCTGGATTTGATTCACTCAGTTGACCAGGTAGCGCTGAGAGATCCAACGTTCAAAAAAATCAATGAAATGTTTGAAAAGAAACAATTCACTTTTGCCGTGGATCAAAACTCAAAGAGTCGCTTAGATATTTTGAAAAATGGAATCTTAAATCAGCATGAGACGGCAACTTCAGCTGGAGTGGTCAGCCCTGAGAAACGAAATTTCGTCGAGTCTCTTTATCTAAGAATGGATGAAGCTACTTACGAAAAAATGCCTGCAGAAATAAAACCAAAATCTATGTATTTGGTTCCTGATTTCGATTCAAAAATTCATATGGCTCCCACTCAGTATTCAGAGAATCCATTTACTCGAAAGCGAGTGGGCGATACTTGGATACTGGATCTTAAGCAAATTGAGAAAAACACAGTGTTTGTAGTTGGGGATAGTTTGGACCGAGCATTGATTGAGGGTGATCTATTGGATAATCCTAAGTGGTTCACCCTTAACCACTCAGCGACACTGAGCGGTGCACATGGTATTGATCATCTATTGCCGCTGGAGTGGATTAAAACCTCGACTCCATTTTATTATGAACAGGTCAAAAGTCAGAATAAGCTCAGATTTGTGGATCCGAAGGTTTTCGAAGCGTATTATAATAAAATTAAGGCAGAAGAAGGAGTAATGCCTCAGTGGCAAGAAGCCTTTAGTAATACCTCTCAGCCCAATTTTGATCAAAAATTCATGAAGAAGTTTCCTGAGCTTAAACCATATGATGATAAAGTATTAATGCGGCCCTATGGAAACTATGTAGAGGGCCTCTATTTTGGAAAACTTCATTCTAAGAAAATCAAGGCCATGATTTTCCACGAGACACCCCCCACACCCGAAGAAATGAAAGAGTTTGAGCGCCTGGGCATTCAGGTCATTGATGGACGCGCCAAATAATAGATCAAGAACCACTGGTAAAATCGACTTTAAATCTTCACACTAACTCTATGCAATCTCCCCCATCTAAATTCTTAAAGAGTAACACTTTGAACCTCATTCGTGCTCCTGTGGCTTTGGGTCAGGGACTAGAGGGTGTAGATGAAGGTCCAGAGATCTTAATCAAAAATGGTTTGATCGAGCAGATAGAGGCCTTGGGTTGGAAATTAGGAAGATCAGACGAAATTGATATTCGAGATCTCCGTTGGAACTCACCTCAGGCGGACATCCCTGCCCATCAGCAAGGGGTGAATATTAAGTTCCCGGTAGAAATGGGAGATGCTTGTCGTGAGATTGCACTTCTCTCGCAACAATCAAATGATGAAAAAGCGTTTACACTCACCCTAGGCGGAGATCACAGCGTCGCAATTGGTTCGATTGGGGGAGCGCTCCTTTCAAGGCCTGAAATGGGAGTAGTGTGGGTGGATGCCCATGGAGACTTTAATACGCCAGAGACTTCACCGAGTGGAAATGTCCATGGAATGCCCTTAGCGTTCCTTTCAGGCTTAATGAAGCGCTACCAGATTCCAAGTTTTGATTGGCTCAAAAATCATTTGTCGCAAAACCAATTAGTGCTCGTGGGGATCAGATCAATTGATCCCGAAGAGAGAATCATCATGAAGCAATGGGGTGTTCATGTTTTTTCGATGACTGAGATTGATCGTTTCGGAATCGGTGTAGTGATGGAAAAAGCAAAAGAAATTCTTTTCCAATCAGGAGATCGTCCGATTCATTTGAGCTACGACATCGATGCCGTTGATCCGCACTTTGCACCCAGTACCGGCACCCGGGTACGGGGCGGCTTGAACTACCGTGAAGCTCATTATGTCGCCGAATCCTTAGCCGAAACAGGAAGTCTTGTGGGAATGGACTTGGTCGAAATTAACCCAAGACTAGGTTATGTGGATCCCGCTCACCGAGAAGAGCAAAATGTAACCATTGAAATCGGTCTTGAATTGATTGCCTCTGCTCTGGGTCGAAGAATTTACTAAGCGCCAAATGCAGCATCAAATGCGTAGAGGTCGCGAGCATATTCGTAACCTGCTAACGGCTTACCGTTTTCAAATCGCCATACGTGGACCGTTCTAAATTCATGATTCTTACCCTGAGCAGTCACTTTAATCGTGGCAAGGACTGTGGCATGCAGGTCACTTGCGAGGATGTCGTGAATATCAAAATGGTAGCTGCCAGCCGTGAGGGGCTTTAGTTTTGAAGCGTAGTCTTTAGCAAAAGTTTCGCGGGTATATTTTCCTGCAAGTGGACTCTTTCCAGCCAGTTGAAAGGTGACCTGGGGAGCGCAGAGTTCAAGCATTTGATCGAAATGACCTGCAACAAAATTTGAATAAACCTGAGTGAGGACCAAAGCGTGCGGATGTTTCATTGGGGCAGCATAACTGAATGGTGCGGTGGCGGCAAAATATTTTAATTATGCGCGAAGACTAAATTGAAGCGCATGATCGATCAGGTCTTTTGAGCATAATCCAACCAGCTTTCTTGGATCCCCGTCTCCGTGTTCACGAATCAGTTGCTTTACCCATCTCCAAGCCCATACATAATGAGCGTAAAGAGGCTCTAATCCGTAGAGATTCCCGTAATCGCCATCGTTGGATCTGAGCTCACTCTTGATGACTCGATCGAAATGGTGAGCATGGTTCATGACTTGCTCAAGGCTTTCTCGGGATTGATAAGTATATTTCCACTGCTCTTCACCCGGGACGAGAATCTCAGAGACCGCGCAGCTAAAGCCCTCGCCCATGAGGTGTTCAATCACGGTTTGAGAATCTAAATAATCAGAACGCTTCATTTTTGGGTTGAGGCCGTAGCCTTGCCAAACCTCAGGTCTGGTTTCGCGGGCAACATGGGTCAGCTCATGGACAGTCAAAATGTCTAGATAGCGACCATTTAAGTGATCCTCATCCAGTCCGAGATAAACTTTATGGGTTCCTTGATCAAAGCGCGCAAATCCATCCATGTGCTGGAAAGTCCCCATGAGAAAAACTTCGCCTGGGAGTTTAAAATCAAACAGTGCTTCCACTTGATTTAAGTTTTCTGTAAAGCGAGATTCCTCATAGGCGGGATCAAGAGTGAGGGCGTGGGTGCGATAGGATGACCAATCCAAATCAAGTAGTACCTCATAGAAATCATCAAAAAATCCCCCCATGGTCGATTGTAGGGGGAGTGCATATTCCCGAATGAACTGCTCTTCGCTCGGTCGAGTTTTCCATCGAGAAAGGCATTCGATCAGTAGCGGAAGGTGGTTATGAACTTTCATGTCCGTTTTAGATTATGAGTGAAGGGAAGCTTAAGACAAGAGCTTTAAGGCAAGATTCTGGTTCTGGTTTGCTTGAGATAAGACAGAAATAGTTGCGTCAGATAGAATTTGAATTTTAGTTGCCTCGGCAGCTTCGGTGGCCATATCGGTATCTTGAATCCGACTCTTGGCCGATTTAGTGTTCTCTGAGTAAGTTTGGTCATTTGAAATTGCTGATTGTAGGCGATTCATAGTCGCGCCCAAATAGGCACGATTACGACTGACCACTTGAAGCGCATCATCGATTGCGCCCAGATGTTCGCGAGCCATTTCCTTCGTTGAGAAATCAATCGTAGTGAGTCCCAATTGACCCAGGCTGATATTCATTCCATTGCGGTTGAGATCCAGACGGCTCTCGTCATGCTCAGAGTTAATGCCGACCTGAACCTCTAGGTTCGGCCACGAGAAGCTTCCGGTTAAGAGTTTCTTTCCGTTAAATTCGGTACTCTTTGAGATTCGATCGATTTCATCACGGAGTTGGAATACTTCCTTATTCACAAAAGAGCGTTCTTTGTCACCGATAGTATCGGATGAGCATTGGATGGCAAGCTCACGTAATCGTATGAGAATTGAACTGGTGGTGTTCATTCCGCCTTCGGCGACCTGAACCATGGAGATTCCATCTTGGCCGTTTCGAACCGCCTGGTCCATGGAGCGCGCATTGGCGTTCAAATGAGTGGCAATAGAGAGCCCTGCCGCGTCATCAGCTGCAGAGCTGATGCGGTTCCCGGAGGCGATTCGGTTGGTCACTGCCTGTCCTTGAGTGCGCCGCTCAATGAGCTGGTGCTGGGCATGGAGTGACTCGATATTTGTCTGTATTCAAGCCCAACTCTAATTCTACTCCTTATCGACGAAAAGGTGCATAATATTGAAGGTTTAATGGATTTTTAAATAAAAACTATAGATTTTTGTCTCAGAATGAAAATAAGGGGTGTTTACGGGAACTTTAGGCGGAATGGGTCGCGCGCGACACAGGGGCAAAGGTTTCTTTTAGCCTAAGGGCGAGCCCAAGAGACAGCGCCAAAATTCCAACCAAAAGGTGGATGGATCGAGTGAAAGTAGGCATGTCGCCCTTAATCCACTCCATCGCCAAAATCACAATGACTCCTCCAGCGTTCCCGGAAAGCATCAGTATTCCAGTCGCCGCGCCGACGAGTTTTGGTCCTGAAAGCTCAGCACACATTTCAAGTAAGAGTGCGAAAGACGGTAACATGAAGAAGCCTTGAACTGCAGCTACTGCGAGCGTGAGGCTATAACTGTGACTCAAGGTGAGTGGATAAACACTCAACCCTGCGATGATGAGGCACAAAAGTAAGAGAGGTTTCCTTTGTTTCATTTTGTCAGAAAACGCAGGAATAATCGCGGATCCGACGATTCCACCCAAGATGAGGACCCCGCCAATGATTCCCGCTTGGATCGAGTTAATTCCATTGGGAGCCAAAATGGGCTCAAGCCAAGTCGTTAAACCGTTAAAATACCCGAGCCCCATAAACGCGATCGCAAACACATAGAGTAATTCTCGATTGCGGATCACCTTAGAAAAGTGTGCTGAAAATTTTTCTGGCAATTCCGTCTCAGATTTCGAATCCGGATTGGGTTGTACAAAAAATAAACAGAGAAAAAAAACGACCCATGCCATGACTGAAAACACAAACATCGTTTTAGCAAGGCCAAGCTCTTCGAAAAGAGGAGGAGTGATTGCCATTCCGAGGGCCATCCCGATAAACATTCCCATGGTACCAAGCCCGGTAGCAATGGCTTCTTGGTCTTTTTGAAACCAATCCAGAACTAACTTTGAAATCGAATTGACTACGTAGGGCTGAGCCACTGCAATTCCCACTTGTGCAAGAAGAAGAAGGTAAAAGCTCAGGGTGTAGATTCTTAGGCAAGAAAAAGCAGCCATGATTAATGACCCGAGAACAAGGGTGTAACGATACCCCTTACGGTCCGTTAGCGAACCTGCATGAATAGACAAAAGGACATAAATAAAAGGAAAAACAAGAATCAATAGACTTGCTTTTGACTCCGGTACGTTAAACAGCCCTTCTATTTGTGAAAGGAGCGGGGCAAAATTGAGCCAGAGGAGCTGACTCATTCCCGCGGCCAAAGCAAAACAGAGGAGTACAACCCACTTCGAATATGTCTTTTGAATCATTTACCTACTGTTTTATATGAAAATAAGAGTGAAACAAAATATTTTTTTCACCATTCTCATAGGCCTGTAAATCTTCCTGTCGCAGTTCTTCAAGCTTCTTGAACATGTTCTCAAAAGTCATGTTGTATCCGGTCAAGGATTTCACGGATTCATTTTCTTTCGATAGGGCACCGAGGAGAGCGTTTACGGTTGGATCTAAAGCAAATACCGTTGAAATCACCGATATCGGCATATTTGTCGGAAGCTCTTTCTTTTTAAAGCCCATCAGTCGCAATAAATGCCCCAAATCAGCTTTAATTTTCATCACGGTCGTTGGGGTAAATACATACCCATCATCTCCCCATGCGAGTAGTTTAGTCAAAATGGCATCCATCATTTGATTTGAAATCACACGGCTAACATCACGCCATTCACCGAGTACTTCAAAGTTAGGCTCCATTTCAACGTCGGATGGCGCAAACATGCTTTCAGTTTTGATTCCAAACCGATTCAAGAGACTTCGGTTCTTGGGGTGAAACTGGGTACGATATTTTCCAAGCAGCACACTACCGTTAGATGCTTCTTTAAAGCCTTCGTAGGCAACTTCAGAGCAAAACAATTCACGAGGGTCATCCATCACCATTTTAAAGTCATACGGCACCACATGCTCTTTGCTTGGACTATAAAAGCGATTGTAGATCACTTGAGCTGCATTCGCTGCGAGTTGTGAATCATGGTGGCGATAGACGGTGACTCGAAAGTTGTGATCAGCTGCGTACACTTCGTAAGGGCGAATGGCTGAGCCCACTTCAATGTGTTCTTCCATCATGAGTACTTGATGGGTTGTCGGGTGAATATAAACCATCGCTACATGGCTAAATTGGCCATCCGTATCTCCGAGCCGCGCAATCAGGGCGCTCGTAGGCGCATTACCGCGACTTACTAAGAGATCTCCCGATTTAAGATCACGAGGGAATTGAAGATTTCCATAGGCGGGATTGATTTGCAGATACGGAGCCTTGCCGCTGAGGTAAGGCGCGACATTATTCTCGTCGAAGGGCTCAGGATTGGTCCCAATCACGGCAACTGTTTCTTCTAAATAGCGGAGAGCTCTAAACATGTCTCTCAAACCTTTTACGCAGGAATCGGGAATCGTAGTGTCTTGCTTCTCCCAGGCTCTCATCTTGTGCCGCAAGTCTACGCGTGCCAGGAAGGCTTCTTTTTCAATTTTGGTGTGATTTTTGGCAAGGTCTGAGCGATCAATCTTCGAGTAGTCGAGTTGAAAGAGATGTTCATAAGAGGTCTCTAGCTTTTCGCATTGTTTTAACTGCAAATGGTTCAGTTTTTTATGAAGCTCTTTAGTGATACTGGAGAGTCTGATGGAAGCATGCGCTGTGATCGACTGGAAAGAAACAAGGGTAACCAGAAATAGGGGTAATGCTTTCATAGGCGCGCATTATATAAAATTTATGTAAAAATTGAAAGTAATATGTGTTTAGTTTTGGTAATATAATTGAAATTATTGATCTTTATAAACGAAGTGAGTTGAATGATGTGTTACTCTGCAATGATCAAAGCCAATCTTAAATCTCTTTCAATGCAGTTCGGAGCACGGGTTCAGATAGCTGCCTTTGAAGACTTATTTGAGCAAAGGCTTATGGGCAGTGGTGCGCGAATTCCTCGATTTTTTGAAGATCATTTTATTCGGGCTCATGGGCAAGGCGAGGAACGGGTTCAAGACTCCATCTTAAAATGGCGAGAAATTGAAGCGTCCCATTTGAAAGAGGAAATTCGGATCCAGAGTGAACGACTCGAAGTAGCTGAGCGTAAATTGATTTTGAAGGAAACTAAGACCGCACTCAATGAGAAGCGAATTGCAGGGAAAAAAATTGCTCATTTTAAGGACAAGCTTTCGGAACTCCTCAGTGATCAAGAAGAGGAAAGCCATCGAATGTTTCCATTTACCTATGCACCCTTAATTATGATGGAAAACGGGGAGCGAGTGATTCGGCCCTTTCGATATCATTTAAGGCCCAGAAATGAGCCCGAGTCCTTCGATCGAAGCTTTGATGGGGCATATAATGTAAGGCGTGATCGCTTGAAAGAAGTGTTTTGGTGGAAGTCACTTTATGGCAAAAATCACGGCGTCCTCGTGATTTCGAGCTTTTTTGAAAATGTTAAACTGAAGACGGGTGAGAACGAGGTGCTTGAGTTTACACCAAAGTCAAAAAAGGACCTCCTCGTTCCGTGCCTTTTTGATCACAACGAGGAAAGCGCCTTTGCTCTGGACTCGTTTGCCTTAATTACAGACGAGCCTAATCCAGAAGTCCTTCAGGCGGGGCACGATCGAACCCCGATATTTATTAAGGCTGAACTGATGAACGATTGGTTAATGACCAATACACCTAGCCTCAAAAAATTTGATCAAGGTCTTCAAAATAAAGAACCGACTTATTTTGAAAGTGCAGCCATCGGCAAGCTCGGCACCTGATCCTTACAGTGAATGTCGAATCCAAGATCAATTCCTGCTTTTTGGAAGCTCGCGATCATCTTTTCACGCAGTGCAAGTAGGTTAGAAGCTGTCAGTTGTTGAGCTGCAAGATCAAACTTTCCGGCTATGACGAGATCCAAGTTTGGATCGCAAAGCTGCTGTTTCACGCTTGAGATCACATAGGCTTTCATTCCCTTGATATCGCTTGGACGGCCTGGCTGATCAAAGAAGTTTGTCAGTGTTCCATTCTTCTCTGAAATGCTCGCATAGCTAATCAAGCCTTTGGTTGCGACTCCTAGTTCGCGTGCCATATCGTCTAACTTCCAAACTGGCGCATAACTTTGTCCTCGAGCAGTCAGGTAATCCATTGCAGTCGCGAGTCTGAATTCAAAAAACCGATAGGGATCATGAGTGGCATCATCCGCAGTGCACTCCGGAGAAGTGGTCGGGTCTTTTGGATTCCAAGCATTCTCGTCGGTACAGAACCAGTCAAGGTGATCAGGCTTCACGTTGCCGTAACCATATTTGATGGCCATGAGGTCGTATTCGCCTACGCCATCCAAGTAACGGTAACGGCGGCCAAGGTACTCCATCACGGAGCGTGAGGTAGTTCCTTTTCCTCCGGCGTCGGTTGCACCCATATTTCCACGGAAGTTATGTCTCAATCCTAAATTGTGGCCGAGCTCATGGGTGAGCATGTCGTGAAAATAACCAGTCATGTAGGTCTTGAAGTCAATGTTGGGTGGAAGTTCGTCGAAATCATTTCTCTGCGCTAAAGAATCTTGGAGTTCTGGTTTCTCAGCATGAATTCGAAACCCTCTCGTTTTATTGAGAGTGAAAGAATGTTTGGATGCGGTTTTTAAAGATGCATCCACCCGGCGGCTGTAGTCCAAGAGGAGCTGATCTGCTTCTTCTACTTTTCCTTGGGCTTGCAGCGCCTTTGCATCAGCACCGACACGGTACCAATCGGTGTAAAGCTTCATCACCGTCGGGCCTTGGATGAGAACGTTGGTGCTCAGATTTTCGCCCGTGTATTCGTTTGAAAACGAGGGACCGAGTCCACCGTAAGTGGCTTTATTGATCAAATCCCACTCCACTACATTATAGCGGATATCACCTGTGATGATCAGGTTGTTTCTCGGATCTTCTTCCGAGAGGAACTCGTAATCAAAAATCTTGCGCCCTTCAACCTTTGTAAAGGAATCATTCCATTCATCAAATGCTGATGCAAAAGTGGGCTGCCACTCTTTTGGGATGTGTTTTAAATAATATTTGATTCCCGCATCGCCGAAACGAGCCAATGACCATCGCTTAATTTTGGGAGCGGCAGCGGTGTCAGTCATGAAAAATCCGACACCATCGGTGGCACTTCGGCTTTCAAACGCTGGGTCAAAGGCAGCGGCTGACTTGAGGTACCAGCGTACGGTGAGCTTGGTATCGGGTATTGGATTCTCTTTTGGATTTACCGCTGTGAGAGTGGATTCCACGTCAAAAATGATCGTCTGCAATGAGAAGTCAAACGTCTTAGCTACAGTAGAGGTGGACTTGAGGCCCGTGCCTGATCCGTCTGGATCTTCCATAGAGATCAGGTCTAGTTCACTGCCCACAGCAGAGATATCAATCATTAGGAGGTTGTTTTTGGTGTCCACTGCAGTAATCGGAAATGCAATTTGTGGTGAGCGCGGAGTGGATTCTTGGCAATCCGTAGAACATCCGACAAGAATCAAGACCGGAGTGTTTGTGTTTAATGCCGCAAGCATTAATTTGCCGTGCACCATCGGGAAGTCTGTGAGTTTGAGATTGCCGAGGTCTTGGTTTTCTTGATTTGAAACCGCGGTGATGACTCCGCCCAAGACCCGTTCTTCGCCGAGGGATCCAATTGGAAGGCCAAGAATGAGGGTATCTTTAGCAGCATCAACAGTTGGAATGAGAACCCCAAAGTTTGGAAACTTCCCAGAATAGATGGTTCTTTCATCAACAAGGGACGAAGTTTTTAGAAATTGTGAGGCTTCCCCGCTTGAAGCACTGAGGATTGTTTCCCCATCCACCTTAGCAAGGAGCTGATCATTTCGAATGACCCTTAAGTCTGAAACCTGAGAATCGATCGGACGAGAATTGGTCCTGAGATTTTGATCGTTTACGTTTGAATTTGTTGATTTTGCACAAGCTGCAAGGCTGAGAAGTGCAAACGCTGCTAATAATTGAATCTTCATAACGGTCCCCCTAAATGCTTTCAGGAATTTCTAAGCAGCATTCATACCACTAAATAGGGGTGTGTTTTCAAGAAGATAGTGAGTGAATTGATGCGATTTGGCCGAAATGACACTGGTAAAAAGGTTTCAAGGTCGAGAGAGAATCATTCGAATCCAGCTCCGAAGGAGGTAGGGGCTCGTATTGAAGCTGATTTTAGAACCGTCCGGGTGGGACTCTAGGGTAGAATGAATGCCTAAAATGCAGGTCTGTCCGGACTCGAGTGCGAAAATGGGGCCACCAGAATCACCCGGCATCGAATAGGGGTCATCCAGAATGATGCTCGCATCCCGATGATCGTGGGCGATCACTTGAACTTGAAATTGGACCTCTTGGTTGAGTCCATTTCTTCCCCCGAACCCTACACGGGTCACAAGCTCCCCGATATGATCGGCTCTACAGAGCGGAAGGGTGAGGGGGCTTGCGATCGGATTTGCAGGCCCGAGCTTTACAACAGCGATATCATCTCTAAAAAGTGAGAATTGAGGATGATATCCTGGGTGAAAGGCTATCCTTCTATTATTGATTTCATCAATCACAGGGCCATCTGCTTGATACTGGATAGAAGATGAAACCGCATTTTCAAGGCAGTGAGCGGCTGTGATTAAAGCGCTTTTTTCAATGAGGACCCCTGAGCAAAATCCCAGGTTCCCATTATTCAGATGGGAAACCACTAAAACGGGATTGAGAATGGAGAATAGAGCTAGAACCATTGTTTAGGCTGCTGATGTTGGTGAGGGTGTTGGTGTTGCCCTCCATTGCCGGTGGAGCCACATCCCACGCCTGGAATCACAGCATTAAGGCAGGCTCCATTGACTTGTCCACTGACGCCCCCTTGGCAATCCATTTGATCGGCACGCCCTAGGATACTGTCTGCAAAAAGGGCACCGGTGATCCGTGCATTGTTAAAAATCACTTGCGCGTCGGGCGCGAGGAAGGTTCCAGGAAGTCCATAAGGATCCACGCCTGCGTGAGAAATTTCTAGTGTTTTGGCATTCGGGAAATTCCAAATAATGTTTTTCGGTAGAAGTGAGCCTTTTAAGTGGATACCGATATTTTTAAAGCTCACATCACTCTCTAAAATATTGAGGACGAGAAGCTGATTTGCAGAACCACTGAGTTGAATCGTCCTCTCGGCTCGAACGCGTGTCATTTCCAGAGTGACTTGTTTTACATTCGGATTTGAAATGCGAGTGGCAAGTTTCTTTGAAAGGGAGTCCATTTCTTGATTCAAGGATTCAAAAGGAGCAGAGGGACTGTATAACGATCCAGCATCTCCATCGTAATTTCTAAAAGACTGAGCAGCGAGGCAGCTTACATCTGATCCAAATGCAATTTTTCCTCTTCGCATCTGTACGGAGCTATTGCTCTCGAGCGCACAACCGAGTTCATTGGGGCTGATTTGGATGAGGAAATCACGTAAATAAACAGAGCCCCCTGCACCTGTGCGGCCCATAAAATCGCTACATTCGGCCTCAATGTTATTTTTGGCATAAACAGCGAAGTCGAACAAAGAGAGTGCATTTGCGTGGACTGGGGATACCAGTGAAAAAACACTTAAGCTGAGAGTTAATAAAAATTTCATACGGAGATTCTATGTTATTTCTGAAATTCTGGTGTGCTGTCCGCGCTCGATCGTCACAGTTTGGGCCTGAAATTAAGATAACAAGTGTGACGAT
>CAIOKW010000044.1 GCA_903858975.1 Oligoflexia bacterium
GAATTTTAACAAAATCATCTACGCCTAATCGCAAGGCACCCGTTGCGGATGTCTTAACAAAATCCTCTACTGACACAATTTTTCCATCAAGGTATAAAACACCCGACATCTTTTGATCTAAATGAAGTGTCCACTGCTGTGCACTTCGAGAGGCAATTCGAAATTGTCCTCCACCTGAAAACACTGGCGGAACCATAAAGTCTTGATCTTGACTTGGACCCACCACGACTGATTCCTCAAGTCCAAAGTGCTTCACATCCAAAATAACACCATTCCATGAATAAACGACCTCTAGTGCGTCTTTCAAGTTTGGTCTATAATCAAAAATCTTCTCAACCGTAGTTTGGTCAATGAGCATCAATGCCTGATCGGGTAGACCTTGCTCTAGCTCGGGCTTCACCAGGCTGAATTTAATAATCGCATCGCCCACTTGTAAGAGATCCCCAGGTCGGATCACATCATTGAGCACCTTTTTGCCGTTTATGCTGAGGCCGATTGGGCTTGCGAGATCTACGACACGAATCTCTGTGGTTTCACTCGTTGCTCCAAGCTTCATTTCGATGAGAGCGTGAATCGGCGCAATTTTCTCACCCAGTAATTTGATATCAGCAGAC
The DNA here is from genome assembly GCA_903858975.1 of Oligoflexia bacterium. Lineage (GTDB taxonomy): Bacteria > Bdellovibrionota > UBA1018 > UBA1018 > CAIMNF01 > CAIMNF01. The sequence continues at coordinate 615 of CAIOKW010000044.1, forward strand.
TCAACTGAACCCACCACTACGCGCTCTTTAGAGATCAAAAGCTTTCGCTTCCGTCCCCCCTGCTCTAATTCAAATAGAGCCTTCAAATCCTGTGCGCTTTCTCGTTTCGGTTCAAATGTAGGATTCATCATGATTAGGTCTCCTAATTGCTCTGAACTGCGTCTCTCAGCAGTTCACGTCTAAAATTTACGCGGCGTTTGGTCAGGGAATCAAAGCGCTCTTGATTTCTATTTTGAAAATAAAATTCCCCTGGCGCCTTCAATTCACCCTCAAGACTGAGCCCCTCGAAATCTAAGGTTTGATTCTCGGGGTAAATGACTCTCACTTTGGTTGCAGGCTTCTGCGTCTCCGCTTGAGCGGCACCCATGATCAAAAGACTTAAGATCAAAACCTTCATTTTTCACACCTCTGCTTTAAACGACTGGCCGAAACTCGCTCAAACCCTTGCAGCTCAGCATAATTTGGAATTTGATTCAGTTTATCCAAACATTCTGATCCCAGTACCATAGCGGCTTCTCGGTACTTTTGAGAAAAACGATTGGATGACAAACCAAGCTCTTCTGCACGCTTGGACTCGAGATCTGCCTCTGTCTTCTTACCTAAGCCCCAATAAGCTACCGCTAAGCCATCATAAACATCTGCGATCGGGAGTTTTACAGAGGCTTTCTCGAGAATGGGTGCAGCGAGGGAAAAGAGGCGGTAATAATTATAGATCAAACCCGAGTTAAAGAGTGCTGCAGCATTACCAGGTTCTTTATCCAGAGCTTTTTTCCAGTAAGCGAGCGCATTATTCGCAGCCCACCAGTTTTCAAAGCCAAGGTCACTCAAGATCACTACTGCGACGTTGTTAAGCGCATCAGCAGAACCAGAGTTAATCGTGAGCGCGCGGTCATAGGCCACTCGAGAGAGACCTGGTTTCCCCATTCCCCAAAGCAAATTTCCATAATCGAGCCACCCGAGCACATCCTCTTGATTCTTAAGAAGGTTCTCGCGGACTCTTTTTAAAGCGTCATCTTTGCCCAGGCTTCCGCCATTGGGAGCAACTCCAATCAACTTAATCCCACTGCGAGTCCCTTGAGAGCGATTCATTGACCCCGCCCCCATTTCAGCCAAACGATCTTGAATCACGGGTAAAGCGGGAGACAAGAAATGCTCCTTCAGTGCAAGCTCGTAAGCTCTCTTTGACTGGCCCAGTGACTTTTGTTTCAGCCCCTCTGAGGTCGCAAGCAAAGTTTGCTTTAATCCATCTGAAAGTCTTGAGTCCCGAAGGACATCATCGACTTCATTTTTAAGTTCATTCGCGAGGTCACCGAGACGCTCTGTTGCAGCAATACCCCAAGGACCTGAAAGCTCCATTGCTTTTTCATATGCCCCGAATACCGGTTTCAGTTCATTTCCTCGATCTTGAAGAATTTTAACAAGACGCTCTTCGGGCAACTCAAGCTTTGCCTTTTTCATGTCTCTTTCCATCAGTTGAGCGAGACGAAATTGAGCATAAGCAATATAGTTTGATTTAGATGAGGAGCCCTTTTTAATTCTTAGGACCTCACTAAAACTCTCTTTCGCTTGTAGAGTATCTCTATGATTGAGGTAATGGTTCCCCATTTGCGACAAGCACTCTGCTCTAAAAGAAGAATTGAGCGCAGCACAAGCCTTGTAGGCTGCCAAACCAGAAGCTTCATCTTTCTCATCTTTAGAGATCATGGCTAACTGGATATACACTTGCGCTTTTTCTTCATCCGAACGAGTCAGTAAAAGCGATTGGTTTAAGACTTCCTTAGCTTTCGCATACTCTTCACTCCCTCTAAAAAGAGCGGCACTCGCATCATAACTATTTTGATCTTTTAATAATTTACCGATTCCTAAAAAGAGCTCTGCCGAATCCTTGAAATAACCCCGAATGAAAAACTGAGTTGCTTGGGTCTTCACGGAGCTTTCCAGCAATTTACTTTTAGGGAATTTGGCCTTCCACTCCCGCATAATCCTTGCAACTTCTTCTGAATTTCCCGCTTGTGCATAAGACTTGAGAGCGCCCACATAAGCTCCCTCAGCCTCTTTCTCCGTTTTTGCACCTTTTGCGAAATCCTCATAAGCCTTGGCGGCTTTCAGATAATCCTTACCCTCTTCGAGACTCTTAATTTCTGAAACTTTCAAACCCCGCGATGCCCGCTCTAAATCCAGAGCCAATTCGCCTTTTTGTTTTTGATCTTGTTCCAACAAAGAAGAAGACTTCTTTAAACTATCGACCGTCGCAGTGCTGGGATCAAGTTCTAGCCACAAACGAGCGGCTAATACGCCCTGAGGTGTTCCGGGGCAGTCTTTTACCAATGAAGAGGCACGTTTCATTGCATTTTGTTTTTCGTCTGGATAAGCGGCAAGAATCTGTGAAGATCGAAGTCGCGCCTCTCGGGACTCAACTGAATTTGGAATGTTCTTTTCGAGAAGATCAGAGGCCTCAACGAAATCTTGCTCAAGTGTTGAAAGATTCGCGCCTGCTTTTTCGCCCGATGCAGCCCGCTTCTTTAACTCTGAAGCAAGACTCCCCACCCAAAGCTGAGCCGCTTCTTTAGCGTATTTTGAATCCTGATCTTGAATCACGTGCTTGTAAAGTTCTGCAGCCTGGCCTGGCAACTGAAGATCACGCTTCACCTCAGCCAAATACATTCGAACTTCGTTTCTCTCTGCGAGATTCGATTTTTCATTCGAAAGAAACTTAGAAAGATAAATAGAGTAATATTGATCGGCAATGACTAGGTACTTTTTCGCTTCTACCTTGTCATCGAGCTTACGATAACGATCATGATTACTAACACCCGTTTTCCTCACCTCTTTTTTTAAGTTAATGAGTGCCACCGTGGTTTCAGGGTCACCTGATTTCGGGAGCTGAATCTCTTTTAGGCGCTCAAGAGCTGAATCAAACTTAGACTTCATGAGGTCAAGGTCAATCATTTTCGCAGAAACGCGGAATGAACTCTCATCCCGCTGATCTGCTTTCAATAGAACTTCATAAACTTGCTTCGCGCGGTCGGTATCGCCTTTTCGCTCATATTCTTTTCCAAGTCGTTCCAAAACTTTTACGAGCTTATCTTGGCCACCCGCATTTTCTTTGAAATAGGCAATCGCTTCATCCTCACGGCCGAGCTCGGCGTAATACATCGCGAGATCCCGCAGTCCTTCTTCACGGATACTCAGAAGCTTTTCGCCACCACCTGACTTTGCAATCTCAATAGCTCGCTTCATGGTGTCCACTGCCAACTGACTGCGCTTTTGACGATAGTAACACCATGCAAGTTTATGATTAATTCGGGCAAGCTGAGAGGGATCCTTCGCTTTTTTTACGGCGATTTCATACTGAGCCTGGGCTTCGGCATAGTCCCCACTTTGAAACGCCTCATCCCCAAGAGCTCGAACACCCTCTGAGGCAAAACTGGAGTCGGGAAATTCCTTCACAAGCTTTCGATAATAGGAAAGACTCTTCTTCGTATCCCCAAGCTCGCCATAGTTATAACCTAAGAAAAAGTAAACTTGCCCAAGCTTCGACTGCTCTACTTTTAATCCTAAGATCGTTTCGGCAGCACCAATTCCATATTTAAGATCATCGATAGAACGACCACGAATCAACTTTGCGTTGGGATTCTTTTGAAGTTCTCGCTCTTGCAATCGCCCTTCCATCAAGAAATCAGACCGATAGGCCTCAAGGTAGAGTTCCGCAAGACGCAAATAAAGCTCCGCCTTCCGATTCTCAGGGTTTCTTAAACCCAGAGCCGTTCTTACTGCTTTAATCTCTTGATTGCGAATTTCATCTACTTTTTGCTCCGTAGCACTTTGAACGGAAGCGTACTCTTTTTGCGTAGGTACCGCATAAGCAGAGTGAAGCCCTGCCGGAGTTAAAGCGAAAAACATCAACCCTAAACGAAAGTAAGAAGGAGTTCTATTTGCCATTACCTGGGGCTCCCTTGGCGCATTCACTCTCCAGCGCAAAAACATAATCCCCGATCTCATCATTCCAAAATTCTCCATTGAACGACCAGAGCATCTGTTCATCTCGACGAACGGGAATCCGGTTTCCGCGACCACGCTCTGAAGCAAGCGCTGCTTCAGGCTCCAGGAGCTTTTGTTTTTGATGAGACAAAAGGTCGATCTTCATGAACTGCATTTTTTCAAGGTCGGAAATGAGGATTTGATGATAATCCACCATTGAATTCCTCACAAAAACCCCACCGATCATCTGAATCGTGCGCACTCGCCAATCCAAAACATGATTCAAAAAGCCTGGGAATCCCAAATTGGGACCGGTCCGGGTCTCGAGTCTTGAGGCATCGAGTCTCTGAATCGCAATCTTCTCTGCAAGCGCGCGATCTTCCGAAAGCGCTAAGGATTGGAATGTCGGTGATCGGACAAATCGATTCAAAAAGCGATGCATCACGCGATCGGTATGAAGCTTATCTCGAAGAGCCTGTCGGCCCAGATCATAGTAAGGTCTCGCGTTTACTGGATTTGACTCTACGAAATGCTTCACATCTTTTGCAAGTGAACCCTGACGCCGACTAAAATCATCAATAATACGGCTCGAATCATCATAGAGACAGAGCGCCATGTAGGACTGGGCCATTAAAATATCGACTTCAGAGTTAAATGCAAACTGGAGAGCCGGACTCTTATAAGAAACGAGTTTACCTAAAGTGCGATTATACTCTTCTTTTGCATAGCTATTCCAAGCGTGTTCAAAAAGGGTGTCGGTCCACACGAAGCTAGACTTCGGGATCATGTCGTAAATCTGATCCGCTTCTTCAAACTGATTCATCTCATACAGAACTCGTGCCTGATCCGCTAAACAGCGTGCTTTTAAATCTCGGGCAGAATCTTTCTTGAGTGCATTCCATTTCGCGAATAAAACTCCAGGCTGTTCTTTTGCGAGCGAAGCCTCAATCCCACTCGAATCAATCTCATTTCTTTGCTCAGCTGTGTCTGCACAAGTATCAAAGTCTTTGATGGCTGCAGTAAATTGATTCAGCATGACTTCAGAGGTTCCCTTGAGCTGAAGGGCAACTGGATAGAGTGAGTGATTGGATTGCACCATGCCTGCAGCTTGAATCGTGCCGGCATAATCCCCTTTTACGAGCTTGTCTTTTGCGATGACGAGGTAATAAGCATTTTTAGCTACGGGCGAATAATCCTCGGGATGAGTATATTTTAACAAAAACTTACGAATGAGGTCCGTACCGGCTCTTTCAATAAAAAGAGGAGCTAACTCCAAGACCTTTTTTGAAGCCACTCGATCCTGCATTTGAAGGGTTCGAGCAAAGAAGTAAACCGCGGATTGATCAAGTCCCGCATGCATTAAACTATCGGTGGCCCAATAGTATGCGAGCGCTTTGTCCGAGCGTGACTCCGTGTGATTGGCGTCATTAAATGCAATTCTTGCGGCAGTAAAATACTGACCCGAATCATACGCACGCTTTACATCCTGAAAACTCGCCTGAGCGGAAGGGGTCAAGATCACCGCCGTTCCGATCAGAATTGCAAATCCCTTTGCAACCCTCTTCATCATAATTTGTACCCAATCCCAAAATTCAAGGCGAAGTTTGAAAAGATTGCCTTATCGGTTGGGGCACCTGGAATTCCTTCATAGATACCAGCACTGTAGAAATGACCAAGGAAATCCAAACGCGCTGTCCACTTTTCATTCAAATGAAAGAGCTGCCCGGTTCCCAAGAATACGGCAAAGAGGTTCTCTGTTTTCCAAAGTGCCGCAGACGCTGCGTCATCCTTAGTCTTAGGACCAATGTCAGTGCCCATCATTCCTGCACCCATTGAAAAGTACCAATCAAAATAAAGAATCGAGTTGAATACGTTAATTTTCGCGTACCAAGGCGCCCAATTGAAGAGTACACCAATTTGAGATTTCACTTCTCTAATGTATGGATCCTTCGATGGAGTTGAAGCGAGGAGTGCCTTATAGAGATTATTCTGGCTATGAAAGCGTTCAGAGTAAAATAACTCCATCCCTTTTTCCTCATCAAACCAAAACGAGAATCTAGGCTGGACTTGAATC
>CAIOKW010000045.1 GCA_903858975.1 Oligoflexia bacterium
CTGGAAACGCTCGGGGAAAGTCCAGAAACTGACCGGAGTATTTTTAAAGTCTACCGAGCGCTCGACGTTGAAACCTTTGATACTCGAAGTGTTCAAAATGAGCCCTTAAATATCAAGGAAAAGAAGGATGCGGTAATCAAGTTTAAAAGAAAAGTAGATGATTACTTGTCTGCCAAAGACATGAACTAAATCCATTGATAAAGTAATTACATAGCTTCTATTTAGTAATTGCAAGATACATCATTTGTGTGTAGAATGCGGCAAAACTTAAATTAGAAAGAGGACCTCATGAAATTATTATCAGTATTGTTACTTACGGCAATTGTATCTGGAAACGCTTTCGCAGCGGATTGCGCTACTCGCGCCCCACGCGGCTCAGAATGGAAAGAATGTAAAAATGCTCGCTCAAACGCTTCAGTAGATCAGTATCTACTCACGACTGATGGCGATCTTTATGCGTACATCACTAAAATCGACACTCTTTGCCAAGTTACCAGTGGCGTATCTGACTTCAAAAACTCGCTTCATCCAAAAGATGCGGCCGTAATGTATTATGTTCGCGGTGGCGATTTATACGTAGCGAATGAAGTGAAAGTAAAAGGCCAATGTCCTTCAATGACCAAGAAGATGATTATGCCAAACGTGAAGAAATTCAGTGTTGTAGGCACCAATAATACGACTATCGTAAATACAGCACTCAGCAAATCTGGCGAGTTCGTGGCCTGGGATAATGTAAAGCCGGTATACAAAGATATTCTAGTTGAAGATTACCTCTTAAACCGTAACTACGGCTCAAAAGGAAAATCATTTTCTAGCTACGTGGCGTTCACACTTGGATATGACCACTACATCACAAAAGTAAAAGGTCAATCTGATGACAGCTACATCAAAGCAAAAGAATCAGCGAGAACTTATGATTCTATTCAAGACTTCAAAAAAGCGATGAACGTAGAATAATTTAAAACCTAGAAATATAAATGCTGACGGGAATCCTCTTTGAGGGTTCCCGTTTTGCTTTTGACGAATTGCTTAAGCGTTAACCCCATGTTTAAATTAAAGCATGAAACTACGCGTGGGTATTTTGGTGACTGTTTGCTCTATTTGGAACACAACAACGCTTTATGCAGGAGAGATTTCGACTGCAACGGTCTCGGGTACTGGCAGTTTATCTCAAGAGTTGAGCGTATATCATGATGGTCTCAGCGCAGCTTATACTTATTCGCGCTCAGAGGTGGGTGCTACTTCGGGTTCAAGCTCTGGAGCTTACGATGATAGCCATGCTGTCATTTTGGGCTTATCTCATAGCGGCGAGAATGGGCGTGGCGTGAGTGGGAACTTCTCCACCACACCTGCCGAAAGTATCAGGGCATTGGGGCTCAGTGGATATTTGTCGCATCAATTTAAGCTTTCGAGCGTAAAAAAAGACGAGGATGAGGACGCAGAAGAAGGTGATGATTTTGAACAATTGATGGAGTTAAAGGGAACTCTGGGCTTTACCAACTACAAGCAAACCTTCTCCCCGGCAGCTCCTCCTCGAAAAGGAAGTAAAAAATTAAAGCCACTCACTGCAGATCAATCGATTAACCAGTTTCTCATTGGCGTGAAGAGTAATCTAGATCTCTTTTCATGGCTCAGTCTCAATGTTGCCTATAATCGTTATCTGTATTCAAAAGGGATAGCGAATTTCCTCGCAACTTTAGATGATCCACGGGCTGTGAGATCGGGTGCTGCGATGTTTGGCTCTACTTTAACTGGATTTTCATCACAGGATATTGATGTTGGTTTTGATTTTAACTTGCCGCTTGCTTTCACGGTGGCCCCGTCGAGCACTCTATCCACAAATGCGGCCACCAAGACGGTAACGCATTCTTATAGTGTAGATATTTCAAGAGTTTGGTCGTCTAAGTGGACGACTGGAATTATTGCTGAACGCTCCATCTCGGGTACCGACAAAGAAAATCTGTACACTTTAAATCTAAGCTATAATTACTAGGTTTAGCGACTAGCGACCTCGGTATGTTCCGTGAGTAAATTCTTTTTGAATCGTATCGCAAGAGATTCCGTCGTTGATCATTCTTTGGTAGGCGGTTCCGATTGGATTCTGTTCGGTCTGAAACCAAGATGCGGATAGCTCAGGATAGCTTGTAAAATAGTAGTAATTGAAATAGCAGGCAAAACCCAAAGAGCTTGCGATCAGGATCGATGTCCATGAGTGAATGTAGCGTTTTGAAATCTGACTAAATGCATATGCGGCGAGCATCACAAAAAATGGCCAGGCACCAATAGCCCGAAGCGCATGAGGGACGCTTTCCCAGGTGAGGGCTGCGGGGGTGATGCCGAGAATAGCTGCAGCGAATAGAAAAGTCGGAAAGCGGTCGAAGATGATCTTTCGCTTTCGGATTCCATTAACCAAGAACACGATTAAAGCTGACGTGAGAATCAGATATTCAGGATAACTCATCATTCCATTCATTTGGGTGGAATGCCTCAAATTGTGGTCACCGGATACCAGTAAGAATTCAGGCGTCAGATGGAGTAATATATTTTGAATGAAATCCCAACAAAGACCAAAAAAATGATCCTCATGAAAGGGATTCATCGGGTGGCCGCTCCAAATGATCAACATTCTTGCACGAGCCGTGAACATCGGATCTTCAATTGACTTTAGAATCAGCGGGATCAAAAAGACGAGATAGGCCCCAAAACCTTTTAGTTTTTCGCGCCAATGAATACCCGGAATTAAAAATAGGAGGGCTGCAGCTTGTATTCGATTTCCGGGATATGCATAACTTGCAAGAGCGAACGCCAGTGAGGCCGGAATCCATCGGAAACGGTATTGAAGATCGTAAAGATAGAGACCGAGGAGAATAAAAAATCCGAGCGTGCACATCACGAGCACGCCGCCCACGAGACCGGCGATGAAGGCCATTTTGGGCGGGAGCCCCAAAAAATCC
>CAIOKW010000046.1 GCA_903858975.1 Oligoflexia bacterium
GCGAGTCTTGCAAAAATGGTGGATCGTTGTGATGAGGTCAGTCGGGTATTAAAGGTTTTGGCTCACCCTGATCGTTTAAAAGTGCTCTGTTTTTTGATGGAGGATGGAAAGTCGGTAGGCGAGTTGACCGATTTTTGTGGAATTTCGCAGTCCGCAATGTCCCAATTCCTCATTCGGATGAAAAACGAAGGGGTTCTAGTATCCGCACGTGAAGGGGCCAAAACTTACTACTCCATTTCTGAACCTAACCTTAAGAAGCTGGTACGGAGCTTGAAGGAGATCTACTGCAAATGAAAAAACTCTGCGTTTGGGTTTTTATGCTTACCCTGCCTCTGACTGCCTTGGCGTCAGATGTTCTTTCGTTTAGCGATTTGTGGCAAAAAATCAAGTCAAGTTCACCTGGGATGAATCAATGGAGCCATGAGGTTGCGGCCGCTCGATTCATGGAGCGTAGATCCCAAATGCATTGGCTACCATCAATTGGACTAGCGGGCCGGCTGGTTTCATCAAATGATCCCGGTACTTTGTTTTTTTCACGCCTGTCTGAGCGGCAAGTAGAGTCACAAGATTTTCTTACTCAAAATTTAAATCATCCTGCATGGAGTAATTTTGTGCAATTCTCTCTAGGTCTTGATCTTCCTCTTTTCGAGGGGGGGCGGAGAATTGCTGAAGCGAATGCGGCACAGAGTTTGCGGACTTCAGAGGAAGCGCAAAGTTCAGAGTATGGCTCACGAGAATACGTTGCTGCTGCTACAGGTTATGCCGCTTTAAATGTCCTAAGTGTTTCCCGTAAGCGAGTATCTGAGTTGTATCAAAATGTGGAGGCGATTTTGTCGAAGTATTCTATAGGACGTGCCTCTAATCCAGTGGGACATTCGGGGATGCTGGGTCTTCAGGTTTTGAAAAATCGGACCAAGTCTATTCAAAATAGTCTCGATTCTGAACAGATGGGTATTCGTGAGGCATTATCACTTCGTGCAAAGTTGGACCCTCAGTCGTGGAGTTTAAATCAAGGTTCAACGCTTAGGTTTTTAGATGAAGTATTGCCACTGAATTAGAAAGATTCAGAGATTGAGGCGAATGATGAAAAAAGCGAACGACTCAAAAGTGATGCCTTAGATCATTTGCAGCGGGCAGAAATCGCTCACTATTTGCCGAAGGTGGGTCTGTTTGCGGAAGAAGGACTGAGTTCTGGAAGTAGAGGGATCGGTAGCGCATTTACGGCGGGTGCCTATTTACAATGGTCGTTAGTAGATCCGCGCAGTTTTAATCGAAGAGCTGAGCTTCAAGAAAAGAGTTTAGCTCAATTAAGTAAGTATCAAGATACGTAACTCCGATCTGAAATCAGTCGTGAAGAAATTGCGAAGAAAGAATCTGCCCTTCGGGCGAACCTCGAGTTGCTGTTTCAAAGTGATCAATTGATGATGGAACAGATAAAGACCACGAGCCGTCTCTTCCAATCTGGAACAGTCAGTGCACTCCAGTTTGCAGAGGTTCTTAATCGACGACTAGATTTAATTCTCAATTTAAAAGACACCGAAAATCAGCTTATAGAGCTTCGCGGAAATCGAGCGATTTTGAATGGTAAGCTTGGAGAAAAGCTATGAATCCGAATGACAAAAAAGCACTAGGATTTGCTGAGAGAGTCGCTCAGCAGTTTGTGAATTCTAAATTGACGCCTGTAATTGCGATCGCTTCTATTCTTTTGGGGCTCATTGCAGTGAGCTTTACACCAAAGGAAGAAGAACCCCAAATATCAGTGCCGATGGTGGATATCTCAATAGCTGCCCCGGGATTAGAAGCTGAAGAGGTAGAGAGAAAGGTTACTGAGCCCGTGGAAAGGACATTGTGGGGCATTGAGGGGGTAGAGTATGTCTATTCCGCCTCTCAAGCCCATGGAGCTCTCATTACGGTTAGGTTCAAAGTGGGTGAGCCCATGGAGCCCAGCCTGGTGAAGATTCATCATAAATTGATGGAAGCTCAGAGTGGGCTTCCGGCATCAGTAGGCGTTCCAGATGTTCGATCTTTCAGCATTGATGACGTACCCTTTTTGACGCTCACTTTTAGTTCGATGCAGCTTTCACCGTTTGATTTGAGAACGGCGGTTGCTCCGCTTGCTCGTGAACTCTCGAGTACTCCAGATCTTTCGAGTGTTGAATTGAAGGGTGGGCAAAAGCGCGCAATCAGAGTGGAAGCTGATCCGAAGAAGCTATCCCAGTTTGGAGTTTCCATTCTTACCTTGGCTGAGGGATTGCAACGAAACAATGTAAGTATTCCCGCAGGTAAAAATTGGAGTGAAACTCGAGTTTTGGACGTGGATGTGGGGGGGAGACTTACGAGTGTGAAGAATGTAGAGCTCGTTGCGATTGGGCAGAGGGGCGGTAGAGTGGTGAGGGTGAAAGATGTTGCCACGGTTCAAGATGGACCTGAAGCACTCACGAGAGCCTCAGTTCTACTCACTCGTGAAAGTGGATCTAAGCCAGAGAATGCAGTCTCGATTGTTTTCGCAAAGCGAAAGGGTACCAACGTAGTAGACCTTTCAAAAAAGATTACTGAACGAGCTCGGCTTTTTTCCCAGAGTCTTCCTAAAGAAATAAAAATGTCTGAAACTCGGAATTATGGCTCCACGGCCTCTGAGAAGTCTAAAGAACTCATTGAGCATTTACTCATCGCTACCTTTTCTGTTGCGGCATTGATTGCGCTCGTGATGGGTTTTCGAGCATCGCTTGTGGTGGCTGTTGCCATTCC
>CAIOKW010000047.1 GCA_903858975.1 Oligoflexia bacterium
ATTAGGATATCTAAATGGGCCGTTCAATGGGTTTGCCAAAAACAGGTGGAAGAAAAAAAGGAATTCCGAACAAGAAGACCAAGGAACTTAGTGGTCGATTGGAAGCTCTCGATTTTGATCCCATCAAGGAGCTCACCGTTCTAGTAAAAGGCATCAACGAACTATCCACTAAAGACCGTGCGGAAATCTGCCTCGACCTACTCCAGTACCTGTATCCGAAGCGAAAGGCACTTGATGTCTCCCCCGAGCAAGGGCCACGGGGAGATATCGTATATGTCACAAGTTGGGGTGGGGCGAGCGAAGAAACGAAGACTAAGGGAGATTTTTGAGGATGAGTGACTCAAAAGATTCATTCCGTAAAGAGAAGGATGAAGTCAGTAGGCCAGAGGGTTTTTTTGAAAAAATAGATGCAATATTGGATTCGTTTTTCGAGCGTGTTTTACCTTGGACTCGTTATAATTGTTGGTATTCAGCCTTTAAAGAAAGGTCTTTTATGTTTTTTTCAAAACCAAAATCATATGAAGCTTCATTGGTGTTTTTTGTAAATCTTCCACTGTCAGGTTCGGGTATCTTGCCTGAAAAAGAACCGCCGAAAACCTTTGTTGCTTCCGTTTCTAGGCGAGTTTCTATCCCATTTCAACCAGTTGTAGGTTAGCTGATTTCATGTGACTCCAAGAAAAGCGGAACAGGATCTTGGAGTTTTAGAGTTGACTCAGTCACTTGGAGTCTAGATCAGGAAATTTTTTTGATTCGGGGTGAACTGATAGATTACTCCGTTAAGCAGTTAAGTACTGAGATTGTTACGGATGAGGAACTTTTTGAGCTTCGATTAAAGGGATGGTTTTTTGATCCCTGGCACATAGATGTATACCGAGAATTGGCGGAGATCTGTAAATGTGCAAAGATAGAGCCGAGAGAATTACCCAAAAGGTTCCAAGAGGTTTACAGGCGGGTACTTGAATCAAAAGATTGAGGATTGGAGTTATCCCGCCAGTACCAGACCGTCTACCCAATAATATTTTCCATCGAATCTTTCAGTTTTTCTTTCGGGCCCGGCTCGAAGTTCTCATTTCCACAGTGTTTGCAGACTAACGCTTGCATGCGAATTTTCTCGGCACACTTTGGACAGGTCCTGGCTTTGCGCCCAGAAAGAAGGAGCACAATTGCTGCGATGACTGGCGAAAAAAGGATCGAGATGAAGAGGCCCTTGCCGTACCCCTGGTCCCAGTTTTTGTACCATTGGGCCACCAGGAGGCCGCCAAGGATCCAAAATAGAAAAATTATCATAAATGCACCCTCCTGGGGCTCGCCTAATGGAGATCTCTTGGTAGTTGTTACTGGCACTCCACGGGATCAATTTTGGACATCCCGTTTGTTTCCCAGGACATTGCGGATCCAACGGCCGTGTAATCTACGGCGTTGGCCTTCACCCAAAGAGCCTTATCTTCCGGGGAGAGGCCATCCGGACTCTTGCGGCATTTTTCGCCGATTTTCTTGTAGCAAGCGCAGAAAATCTTCGTCATCCGAGTATTGAATTCATGTTTGGGGGAGGTGTTAAAGGCGTTGGAGCTTCGCTCGGCACTGAGCTTTTCTTCGAGATAAACCTTCCACTGGGCCAGGATCGCGTCTTGGTCCGGCTTAGAGTATCCACGGGAGGTCCATTCAGTCTGCATTTGCTGTCCTGCACAGGCTCCAAGAGTGGCAGCCATAACGAGCATAAGGATTTTGTTTTTCATTTGATTCTCACTTTCTTGATGGTGATCTCGAAGGTTCCTGAAAAAACATCCTCGCGCACCAGTTTGGTTAAAGGTTCCTCGCTGTCTTCGGCCCCAAAGAGAAGAAAATGAAGACTCACCCCAAGTAGCTTCGCAACTTTTTGGACCTGTACCGGGTTCTTCGGGGACCTGTTGTTTGTCCATTCCGCGATGGTGGACGCAGGGACCCCGGTCTCCTTTTCGATGCTCTTCAAGGTCAAACGCTGATCTCTCATCAGGGATCGAAGCGTGGGACCAATTTGTAATACCATTTCTTTCATTTTCATCATTCCGTGGTGTAAATTAAAAGGGTTTACGACCAATCGGACGGGTATCCGACTAGAGTCGCAATTGAAACGACCAACGGGATGAGTACTGTGCCCCCGTAACGCCTCGAATGGCGTAACCTCCGGGACTTCAAGGATTTCGGGGAATGATTCGAGGGCTAAAAAAGGGCCACTACCCCTTAATCAGGTTCGCAACTCCTCGCACTCAATGAAAGAGACTCCGGTGACTCCGGTGGTTTAAGTGATTGAATTTTAATCAGTATTGAATCTGTCTCACTCTGCCTGAATGAAGGTGAAAAAATGGGTGAGAGATTCCCTCTCTCTCCGCCATTTAAAAACTGATAAATCAGCGTCGAAACGCAAAAATTAAAAAAATCCAAAAAACATTAACCACTTAAAATCATTGAAGAGTGCCAAGCGGTCTTCTCTCGACTCTTTCAAGGTATTTCATGAAATGCCTTGAGTTTGCTTCTTGACTTTGTATATACAATAGCATACGATCGAGATAGATGAAGTTTGAATGGAATTCAGACAAAAACGTAATTAACCATAAGAAGCACTCAATTTGGTTTGAGGAGGCGCAGACCACTTGGGCAGATGCTCAGGCGGTGGAGTTTTTTGATCCTGAAAACAGCGATCAAGAAGATCGATTTTTAAGAATTGGTCACTCTTCAAACTCAAGGTTGCTGCTTGTGGTTTTTTGCGAACGGGATTCCGGTGGAACCATTCGGATTATCAGTGCCAGAAAGGCGACTGAGAAGGAGCGAAGGCAATATGAAGAAGGAATATGATTTAAAGAAACTAAAGCGCAGACCCGGAAAAGTTAAATCAGATGCAGATGCTGCCAAGGTGCCCATTAGCATTCGTTTAGACGGAGGCGTATTGTCGACCCTCAAAACTGAGGCTGAACGATTAGGAATCCCCTATCAGACTCTGATTGGTAGTTTGCTTCATCGTTACTCTAACGGTGAACTTGTGGATAAAAAAATTGCTGCTGACATTGTTTCGTTAAAATTAGCTTAAGTTTTGAAATAAAAAAGCGGGCCTTGAGTAAAATCAGGTGCCCGCTTTTTCTTTATGTTTTGGTCACTCGGGTGGTCTAAAAATTAGAAATTGAAAATCTAGCGAGGATGTCCGCTTTATGGTCGTTTTGAATGCCAGCAATGTGGAAGGTTTCCCTTCAGTATGCTCTGTTGCTCGCTCAACGATGAGGAGCTTTGGTTATCCTCACATGCCTTCCATAACCAAGAGTTTCCAGTTTTTTCAAACTTAGAATTCTCGCATGCTAAACCAGAAACTAAACTATCGAGCCTGCACTGAAGTGATGGATAGCTATAAAGAGTTTGCTCAACAGTCGTGTCGTCAAAATGATTTAGTTTTGGTTTTTGCAATTTTTTATCACCAATCAAAGCATCTCGATCCCAATGCTTGGCATTAAAATTAACAAAGCTCATCAGCGCGTTGAGAATTGCTTCGCACTGAGAAGTGGTTAATAGACTGTTAGATGTTTTATTGTCGCAAACAATTCCGTGACTTGAGTGGCGATCAGTATTACTCAATAATTCCATTTTCTTTAGTGCGACTCGCTTTAGGCAATCTGCGCCGGCGAAGTAGTCCGCTGCACCCTCGGGTGCTATTGCTCCTGAATCCTCACTTAATTTAGCGAAAGCGTGTCCCAACTCATGACAGAAAAATACGGTTAGAAGTACAGGATTATATTCTACATTCTTTAGGAATCCTCGGGTATACAGGAGATGATAACCGTCAGACCCCGAAAGCATACGTATATCCATTTCGTTGTTCTGAATGTCGAGTTCTGGAGTAATTTTGATGTTTTTATCGGTTAAATCCGTCCGATAAAGATCTAGAATCTGGTTAAGTGTATCTGCCGAAATATCCGTAGCTGCGAAAGCTTGTACTGACTGAGTAAAGTGCGCTATTGCTACAGAAATAATGACGGATGCCATGTATCGTTTCGATTTTTTTATCATGACATCCGCCTTAGAATATCTCGTTACTATCGATCTAATACAGGTTCGTTATTTTCTAAAAAGGCTCTTCCGCTTTCATCGGTTGCGGTAACACCATCACGATACACTCCTGAAGTAGCCGACCAGTCGGCATTCACTTTGGCAGGAAGCAGACCCAGTGGTGACTGAATGAAAGAAAACATGACAGTATTTCCGTCTGAGTTAAACAAATCGTAGCCGTATGTGCTTACTGTGATGTCTTGAATGCCGAAAGCATGGGCATCTTTCGCGATGACGGATGGATAGAAGTTTCTAGAGCCGCAGTGAATCGTATAGACGACGATCCCGGTTGCGCTTGCAACGGAAGTCGCATAATTTCTCATCTTCACGTGAATTTTTCCGTCTGATGATGGCAAATCCACGATGCAGGGTGAATAGGTGGCATCATTTGGTCCTTTAAATTGCATCGCCAGCGTCCATGGCTCAAAACGAATGCTTAGTCCGGTTTGCGCTTCATAAAGAGTGACCGTTTTATCCATGGAAGAATATTCTCCACCGCCGCCGCTGGTACCACTACCTTCTGAACGTGTGAGTGCATGGGTCGGGGATGTAAGAGACATAGCTAGGGCAACCATCGCAAAACAATACTTACTATTATAAAACATAAGAACTCCTTAAATATACGAACTATATGCGACAGCGGGCATATAGTAGCATTATCTGATTGTTTTTGTCAACTTAATTAAACACGATTGTTTAATGAATAATAACACCGACACTTCATCAAGTTTTGCTGTCGCTTATTGAAGTGCCGGCTCGACTAAAACCCCTGATTTCCAGGAGTTCTTTCGATAGGCAAGTTATAGCGCGGGTGGCCATTCGTGTCGTTTTAAAGTTTATTAACTTTTAACTATAAAGTTTAGTAATATAAATACATGCTTAAAGATCTGTTTGAATTTAAGGATTATAGAAAATACCTGGAGTCAGCACTCCCTGTATCAGGCGAAGGACGCGGAAGCCGCAATCGTCTCGCAGAGGCCCTAAATTGCCAAAAGGGATTTGTGTCACAAGTGCTGGGAGGTGCGGTTCACTTCAGTCTTGAGCATGCGGTTAAAATCAGTCGATTCCTCAATCATGATTCTAATGAAGAAGAATTCTTTTTACTCCTCGTTCATTTGGGAAGATCTGGATCGCACGATCTTTCGCTCTTCTATGAAAAAAGAATTAAAACTATTTTAGAA
>CAIOKW010000048.1 GCA_903858975.1 Oligoflexia bacterium
CGGATTCACGAACGCGTCCTTCACGAACAGCAAGGGCCCCATCCCGAGCGAGTTCCATTCGCCTTTGGAATAGTTTTAAAAGTCGATCGCGCTCGGTTTTCTCCATTTGCGCTTTAACTTTTTTTCTAGCTCTGATTGATAACGGACGATCATCCACACTACTACTTTACGAATTATATGGGTCAACGTCCACCACAAGATTCACATCCGTTACCTGTGCGAGTGCCTTTAGGGTCTGGGCCGACTTAAAGAGAAGCTCGACCGTTGGACTTTTGAAATAAACGTCATAACGATAGCGGTTTTGAGCACGAAACAAAAGCGCCTCAGATGGTCCCATCAACCGCGCTTCAAGCTCTGGCCCCAAAAGAACGCCGAGCTCTTTTGCTGCGGTCAGCGCAAAGGACTTACATTTACCCTCATCCTCATGTTCAAACCGAAAACGCACCATTCTTGAAAAGGGGGGATAATGAAGCAACTCACGAAGCGCGAGCTCCTCGTCCACAAACTCGGCTTGGCTCTTTTCTCCCATCAGGATTTTGATTACCGGATGCTCAAGATCGTAACCTTGTAAAAAAACTCGGCCTGGTAGCTCAGCACGTCCCGCTCGACCCGATACTTGAGTGAGCGTTTGGAGTGCGCGCTCAGAGGCACGAAAATCAGGCCACTTCAGCAGCATGTCTGCACTGACCACCACGACACAGGTCACCCTGGGAAAGTCGTGCCCCTTCACCAACATCTGCGTACCAATCAAAATGTTCGCTTTGAGTTCCCGAAAATCGCCAAGAGTCTCCTCAAGTCTCTTTTGGGAGGTGACCTGATCACGGTCAAGCCTCAGAATATTTGCGCCATTCAAAACCAGTTTCAAATCTTCCTCAAGCGACTCTGTCCCTGAACCCATTCCAAATATTTCAGAACCATGACATTCCTCACATTGCGTGGGTAAGTGGGAGCGCTTTCCACACACATGGCACTTCAGCTCATTGCGCTTATGGTAGTGGGTCATCGAAATCGAACACTGATCACACTTTTTTACCCATCCGCAAGACTGACACAAAATGAACTGCGAAAATCCCCGACGATTGAGGAAAATAATGATTTGCTCATTTCGATCCAGTGTTTCTTGCATGGCTCGAATGGTGGTCTCCGCAAGAGGAGTCTTGACCGTACCCGCACCGACCGGAGCCTCCTCAAGCAAGGAGACCAGATGAATTTCGGGAAGCGCATTCTGAGAAAAGCGCTTTTTTAGTTTGAGGTGATGAATCTTTTTTTCTTTTACTCGCTGAAGCGTTTCCAGACTGGGCGTTGCACTTCCTAAGACAATCGGAATTTGTAGCTGGCGAGCACGAAAGAGTGCAAGGTCGCGAGCTTGGTATCGAAATCGCTCCTCTTGCTTATAAGTTTGGTCATGTTCTTCATCGACGACAATGAGACCTAGATCGAGAAAGGGGGCAAAAATGCCTGAGCGTGCTCCAATCGCCACTCGAATCTCACCGCTTCGAACTTGCCTCCACTGACTTTGCCTTAATCCGTCTGAAATGGCCGAATGCCAAAGCGCAATTTTTTCTCCGAGACCCGATTGAAAACGCTCTCTCAATTGAGAGGTGAGGGCAATTTCTGGAACCAAGATCAGAACTGATTTACCCTGAGCGAGAACTGACTTCGCAAGTTCAATATAAACTTCGGTCTTTCCGCTTCCGGTAACGCCCTCTAAGAGAAAAGCTGCGGCTGGATTCTTACCTAGTTCAGATTGAACGTCCGCGACCGCTGACACTTGCTCGCCGGAAAGCTTCCGCTCTCGGAGGGGGATGGGGGGCGTCTTTTCTGCGCGCGCCTTTACGGGCTTATCAATTTTGGGAGGCGCCGCCACCATGAGCGCCTCACCAATGGAATACTGATAATACTCTGAACCAAAACGGCACAATTTTAAGACTTCCGCAGGTATGCGAAACGCTGAGTCGAGTCGCTTCAAGACTGATTTAATTTTTATGCCGTCCGGTAGATTTTGGAGCGTCTCTGATTTCTCAAGGACACAAGCATTGAGCTGCGTTCGCCCGAAGGGAACGCGAACCCAATCCCCCACTTCGATTTCACCGAGCTTGCTCTCATCGTAATGATAATCAAAAAGTGAGTCCAGGGGCCTGGGAACTGCTAATTTAACGTACAAGTGAAAC
>CAIOKW010000049.1 GCA_903858975.1 Oligoflexia bacterium
ATTCCAGGCGGATACAAAGCGCTCAGAAATGAACTGATTCAAATCATTCAAAATGAGAGCCAATCTCGTTCCTTTTTCATTTTGGGTGGGCGCACCGGTGTGGGCAAAACTAAAATTTTGAATCAAGCCCCGCTTCCCTTTCTAGATCTCGAGAAAGCAGCAAACCATAAGGGATCGAGCTTTGGAATTCTGGGCCCACAGCCCTCTCAAATTACATTTGAAAATCGCATCGCAGTCGACCTTTTGAAGCATGTCCCCTCACCGTACACATTGATTGAGGATGAATCGATTATGATTGGAGTCTCCATCATCCCGAAGATCTTATTTGAAAAAATGAAGGAATCTCCCCTCATCGTTGTAGAGAAACCCATCGAAGACCGAGTACTCCACATTGTCGAGGGCTACGTGTTGGAAAAAACCAAAGCCTACTCGGGGGACTTCAAGAAAACACATGAGTTTATGGATGCCGCACTGACTCGCATTGAAAAGAAACTCGGGGGCTTAAACACGAGCCTCATTCGAAATCAGCTTCGGGCGGCTTTCTTGTCTCAAGAAAAGGAGTTCCCCTCCACTCACTTTGAGTGGGTCAAATCTCTCCTCCAACACTATTACGATCCCGTTTATGACCGTTCACTGAAAAAAAATGAATCTCGAATCAAAGTAAGAGGAAATGAAGAAGAATGCCTACACTATCTGAAACAATTTCGATCCTAGAAAAAACAATTCCGATTCTATCGATCCTTGCTCTCAGTCCTACCCTCGCATACGGGGAAGGGCTACCAGAACCCAAAGCGGTCGTACTGTCAGCTCCCTCCAAAATGAAGGCCCACGCCCTAAGGCTTAAACCTGGACAAGACTTAACTGAGGAGCTCGCTCGTTGGGCCAAAGAACATAAAATTAAGGCTGCCTCCATTGTGAGTGCGGTTGGAAGTTTTAAGAAAATTAATATTCGATATGCAAATCAACCCAAGATGACAGCGCAAGAGGGCTTTTTTGAAATCGTCTCTCTCGTGGGGACCTTTAACGAAGACAGCATGCACCTTCATGCCAGCGTTTCAAACACCAAGGGCGAAACCTTCGGTGGTCACCTTGCTTCCGGCAACATCATTTATACCACTGCGGAAATTGTGATTGCTGAGCTCGAGGATGTGACCTTTACTCGCGAACAAGACCCCGACAGCGGCTATAAAGAGCTCGTCGTTAAATTGAGAAAATAAACCGTTCGCTTTATTTAGCGAAGACTACGTTCTCGAGCAGAATCAAAATGATCCCAATGATCGAACCCCCGGCAATCACACCGGCACAAAGCGTCTCTGAGTTTTCAACAAAAACTTTGTGAAGGGTGGTTTCACGATCTTTGAAACGGCGCTCAAAGTACCAAAAGAGGAAGGCTCCGGTTGACATCGCAATCGAGTCCGTAAAGGGAAGTACGAATGCAAGCCCAAGACCCATGGCTGATAATGGAAACTTTCCTTTGGATCTGATGTTGGTTACCTCAAGCACGATTCCGAGCACCGCACCCACTACGGCTGCTACTTGAGCTGTAGGATGCAGAGTCGAGAGGCCCTTGGTGAGTGCCTCAGCAACGGCACGCCAAATGGTTGCTCCTGGCATCGGAAGCTTCTCACTCGTGAGTAAAGAAAGATCACCGTGGAAAATCATGTAATAAACTGGTACCGCAACGAGAGCTCCAGCAAAAATCCCCAGCACATGCCCTACCGCCTGTTGGCGAGGTTTTGCACCGAGCATATACCCAGGCTTAATATCCATGAGCAAATTCGAAGCGTTCAAGGACACTTCTGAGGTGATCCCCGCCGCCATAATATTAGAAGACACATTTCCTTTTGATACCGCAGAATACGTCAACTGAGTCAGCTTCCCCAGTGCCCCACCTGGAGTGATGGAAGTGAGCCCCGTTGAGGTCACTGCAATGAGCGTAAAAAAGAAAACCAGAGGAATCGCAAGCATTCCCTCAAAGTATCCAAAATCAAACCACTGATGCCCCAGATAAACCATGATCGCTCCGACAATTGGAATTCCAATGAATGAAACGATGCCCGGAAGTTCGATGGCTTGAAGGACATCCACTTTCTTATCTTTTTTCGCTTTAAATAGATTCTTAAAAGCTTCCGCAAACACCTGCGGCTTTGAAAAGAAAGAATAGAGCGACGAAGTGGTCATCATCGCAGCCCCAAACCAAAGCCCCCACATCGTGATCGCTTTAAATTTTGCTTCTGGAATCACTCCCACATGAATCAGGTACGGAGCGAGAACAAAATAGTTTACGAAAGCTCCCAAAATCAACGAAACTCCCGTTTTGATTCCCATGAGTCCGCCCGTTGCCATCATGACAATGGAAGTTTCAAATCGAATCGTGAGACTTTTAAGCGGCGTACCCCAAAGGGTCGGGGTTACAAATTTATACATGAAATCATCCCAGTACTCAGGGATGGACAAGAATGGAACCTTGAGCGCCGTCATGACGTTTTCATTTCGAAGGGTCTCGAGAAGCGCAGAAACCGCAGCGCCGTAACCTAGAATTTTTGCCTTAAAAAGACCGTCGCTTTTCTTTCCGCTATCGCCTTCATCGGCATGAAGATTCTGAAGCACCACTCCGGCCGCATACCCTTCAGGAAAGGGAAGTTGCTCTTCGTTGATAAAACGTTTTTTGAGCGGGAATGCATAGAGCACTCCTAAAATTGAAAGCAGAATAATCCAAATCATCGTGTGCCACATGGACACGACTTTTCCAGTCACGAGCATGTAGGCTGGAATGGCGCTGATTAAGGGCGCGGTCATGTAGCCCGCACTGGTCGCAACCGACTGCATGGCATTGTTCTCAAGAATGGTCATTTCTTTACCAATCTTCAGCTTCGAAATCGCTTTGAACATCGCAAAGGATAAGATCACTGAGGAAATCCCCACTCCTAAGGTCCAGCCGGTTTTAATCCCAACATAAAGGTTGGTGAGAGAAAGCACGCCACCGAGAAACATCCCCGTCAGTGCCGAGCGAAGATTTAACTGAGGCATGTCTCCGCGATACACGTTTTTTAGCCACCACTCATCTTTTTGCTCTAGGGTCCAGGTACGCACTTGCTCATCAGTTAGCTCTTTAATTTGCATATGCACCGAGAATAGCGACTCTTAACGCTCCTGGCAAGATCCGGATGCCTGCTTGACGAGAAATCCCGAGCATTAGATACCTATGTCATGATCTTTTTACTCATTTCATCTGGTTTAGTTGCAGGAGTCTTTTCGGGCCTTTTTGGCATTGGGGGCGGAATTGTTCTAGTCCCAAGCCTCACCTATCTTTTAGGCTTCAGCCCCAAAACAGCCAGCGGAACCTCACTCGTAGCCATGATTCTTCCTGTGGGGATTCTTGGAGTGCTACAATACTACCGATCCGGGATTATCAGTAACGAGCACCTGAAGTTTGGACTCTGGCTTGCCCTAGGCATGTTTGTGGGAGCGTTTATGGGAGCGAAGCTCGGAGTTTTTCTGCCGGTGAAGCTTCTCCAAAAACTCTTCTCGATCTTAATGATTTTTGCTGCTGTTCGAATCTGGATTCAATCAAACGCCTGAAGAACTTTTAACTCGAACACGAAACCTCAAAATGCTTTAACTCTTTTGGGGTCGGCTGAGAATACTTTTCAAATTCAGGATGCTCATCAAATGGACGATACAGCACCTGAAGCCACGCACTCAATCGTTCCGATTCTCCTTTTTCTACTGACTCAATCACTTCTTGCGCAATGTAGTTTCGAAGGATGAATTTGGGATTCACGGCTTTCATGCTGAATGATCTTTTTAGGTCATCCGAATTTTCATTCAGTAATCGCTGATCATATCGGAGTAACCAGGAACGGAGGCGTTCTAAATTTCCATAAATATCAAAAAGAGCGCTTAAGCTATCTGGCTTTGCAATTTGATAGGAAGACAAACTGCGAAAGAAATAGGTGAAATCAATTCGCTCATCATGGAGCACCCGCAAGAGATCTAGAAATAATTCCTGATCCTCTTCCTCTGCAGTCGTGAACCCGAGCTTCTTGCGGCTCATTGCTAAATATTCATCCCTAAAAATATAGGGATAGCTATCCAGAATTTCACGGAGCTTCTCGACAGGAACGAAATCCTTAAAACACACCAGTAAACGCTCAAGATTCCAGGCTCCAATATTGTGCTGCTGATCAAATGCATACCGTCCTTCATGATCCGTGTGATTGCAAATATGATCAAGAATCGTGTCCTCGAGAAACCCAAAAGGCCCATAGTCAATCGTCACACCGAGCAAAGACATATTATCCGTGTTCATCACTCCATGACAAAATCCAACATTTTGCCAATGCGCCATCAAGAGGGCCGTTCGCTTCACGATTTCCCGCAGCATTGTCTCCAGGTCACCCTTCGGAAAGAACAGAGACTTTGCGTAATCAATCAGCGCTTTTAACTCGGCCTTCTTCTGAAAGTGGTAACAAAGCTCGAAGTGGCCAAACCGGAGGTTCGTCGGAAACACCCGTGCAATCAGCGCCGAGGATTCGATCGTCTCTCGCTGAACTTGATCAGACCCAGTTAGCAAGGCAAGCACTCGCGTGGTTGGAACGCCGAGTCCGTGCATTGCCTCAGAACAGAGGTATTCCCGCACCGATGATCGCACGACCGCCCTTCCGTCACCCCGTCTTGAAAAAGGGGTTTCTCCGGAGCCTTTCGTTTGAATCTCTTGTCGTCCGTGTTTTGGGGTAATGAGCTCCCCGAGAGAAATCGCACGACCGTCTCCGAGCTGACCGGCCCAGACCCCGAATTGATGTCCCGCATATCGAGTAGCGATACGCTGTTCGCCAGTAAGCATACGCTCCCCATTGAGCCACTGCATGAGCTCATCATCATCGAGCGCAGATAAGCCAAGCTCGGTTTTTAAGTCAGTCACATGAATCAAGCGCGGCTGGCTGAGTGGCGTGGGTGTAACGCTCTCAAACAAAAAATTCGGTAGCGTTTGAAAGGTATTCTCAAACTGAGGAGATTCCATGCGCACACTCTAGCCTAGTTTTTTCAACTTCATCCATTGAAATTCAATTCAATCCGTTGAATGCTAAGATATCTTAACTTTATACTGTCTTTTTCTGAATCTTCCGCTATTCTGTAAATGTAGATCAAAATGATCCACCATTGGAGGACCTCTCAGATGACATCATCAAGGATGAAGACCAAAATTACCCTTCTCACTCAAACCATCGGAATCGCCACCCTACTTTCAGGATGTGTTTTTGGCGAAAATAAGCAGTTCTTTGAACAGATCCCCACTGGGAACTCTCTTGAAACCCCAAGCACCCCAAACCAAACCACCAGCAGCAACCCGAGCCCAAGCGCCACTCCGACAGGTAATGGCGGCAATAACCCAGGCGGAACCACCGGCGGAACCGCAAGCGGCGGCATTTTGGATCGATTCATGGTTGCTGGAGCGAGCAGCCCCAAAATCGACATTCTCTTTTGTGTCGATAACTCGCCCTCTATGGATGCCAAACAAGCGATCCTCGCGAATTCTTTTAACGGATTCATTCAAGGCTTCACACAACAGGGTCTCGATTTTCATATCGGAATCATTACGAGCGACGTAGATAGCACTCGCTCGAGTACTTGGGCCTCACGCATGCCCAACTATCCTGGCGCAAATCGCGGCCGCCTCCTTACTCGATATTCAAGCGATCGCTTCCTCACCAATCAAACCTCTGGACTTGTTTCGAAGTTTGAAGACAACGCCCGCGTGGGGACCCAGGGAAGCAGTCGCGAACAATGCCTGGATTCCTTCATCTATGCGATGGAGAGCTCCCAAGTTGGACTGGGCGGATGGAATGCAGGGTTTTTCAGACCCGACTCACTCCTTTCATTTGTCGTGATCTCAGATGAGAACGAAGACATTCAAGATGGTGAAACCATCGAAGCTCGGGTGGCTCGATTAAAAGCCAGTGTCCTGGGTCTCTCCAATGTCAACTCCAGAGGCTTTCGTTTTGACTTCATCATTAACAAAAATTACCCAAAGCCTGCATACACTCCAGCGCCCGGCGATCTTCAATACTATCCGGCTCGCTACTTAGCAGCAGCCTCTCTTCTTTCGGCTGGAACTTACGACATTGCACAAAACTTCTCCGGTGATTTGCTGAATATTTCTCAAGGCATGATTCAGCAAGCAAGTCATGAATTCAAACTGACTGACCTACCTAAAGATAGCACCTCTATTCAAGTAACACTCGGAGGCCTGAGCGTGGATCAGAGTGCAACCAATGGATACATCTATCACGCGGATCGTAATACCATTGAGCTCACAGGTGCGACCGCTGCAAGTGCCGCTGGTAAAGAACTGGTTGTCACTTACCTTTAAAGCCCTCGACTTAGACTTGTCTTTCAATGAAGGCTCATTTTAAGATGGGGCATGCGTAACACTCAAAGGCCTGCCCCGATCTTTTTCCTCAGTATTCTGATCTGCCTCTTTAGTTTTCAGGCCTCAGCAGAAAAACCCTTTGATCATCTCTCCTTTGGTTTAGCGTCAGCACCCGGACAGGCGGAAGACCATCTCGACGACATCTGGATGAGTTGGGGCAAACAAGGAAAGATCGCCAACTTCAAAAACGAGCCCCGCCCCGAGGACCGCCTCAATTTCTGGTCGCATCCAGAAGTGGAGCTCGATCTCGCCGCCGCCAGCGGAATTCAAATCTATCGCTTCGGAGTGGATTGGGGCCGAATCATGCCTCTACCCCATCAATTCGACAAAAAGGTTATTGAGCAGTACCGAGCCATCCTCCACCAGATCAAAGATCGTAAGATGAAAGTCATGCTCACACTCATGCACCATTCTATTCCGAAGTGGGCACAGGATCAGGGCGGCTGGCTGAACCCAGAGATGAGTGCTCATTTTATCGAGTTTTCAAAAAGAATGCTGGAAGAGTATCACTCGGACGTAGACTACTGGATCACTTTTAATGAAGCGAATATTTTTGTGACCCTCGCCTACACTGCTGGACTGTGGCCTCCTGGCGAGCATCGCCCACTGACCTCACTCCTGTACTTCGGGCCCTTTAAGGGCGAAACCCTGGCGGCCATGGATCGCATGGCTGACTCCCATAACACTCTTTATGATTGGGCTCATCAACATTACCCGCAAATTCAAATGGGACTTGCGCACAACATGGCCTACTATACAGGAAAATCCTGGTTTAATCGCTGGAAAGCAAAATTCAGTGATGAACTCATGAACTGGAGATTTCCAGAAAGAACCCGCGGACACCTCGACTTCTTTGGCTTCAATTACTATGGCGCCGAATGGCTGAAAGGCTCACAAATCGACATTGACCCAGAAGAGGAATATTCTGAAGCCGGACGCGCTATTTATCCCGAAGGTTTGTACCTTCTGCTTCAGGAAATCCACTCCCGTTTCAAGCTCCCTATTTTCATCACTGAAAACGGGATCGCTGATTCAAAAGACATCATCAGGCCCTCTTATCTGATTGAGCACTTAAAAGCTGTAGAAGCGGCCATCCATGACGGCATTCCTGTGAATGCCTATATCGTTTGGACACTCTCTGATAATCTCGAATGGTCAGATGGGTACTGCCCGAAATTTGGACTAGTCTCCGTAGACCGAAAGAGCGAACTGAAGCGTACCCCGAGAGAAAGCTATCAACTTTTTCAAGAAATCATTCAAAATCGAGAAATCACAAAAAATGTTCGCGATACTGCGTGGAATCGAGTGATCAGTCACCAAGGAGAAGAGCGCCCCTTTTGTCGCGCGCCCGATGGCGTCACTGCCCTCAGTGAGCCTACTTTTCGAAAACTAGTGAAGAAAGACTGGAGATTTCGACCGCTCGACGCCTCCAAATAATCCCGTCTAAGACATAGTGGGTAAAATTCAATGCGAGGATAAATGAAAATCCCACCATTGCACTTGCTTCGAGCCCATACAAAGCCAGAGAAAGCATCAGGGGCAAAATCAGAAATTGGATTCTGTTTTCAAATCGAAACATAAACTTCAAGTACTGTAGATTATGAAATACGTTTAAACAGAGCCAACCCACTGCAAAGCTCTCAATACCCAAATAGGCCATTGAAAAGAGCGCCACATGTTGCAGTGCTGGCTGCATGACTTTTCTTCGAAACCCAAGATAACTCACTAATAAAATCAAATTCAAGATCAAGGCCTGTGACCTTGAAATCGAAAAAGAAAACGGGCTATTAATGAGGTAAGAAAAAAACACTTGAGGTCCTGACGAAAACAATCCCAGCACCGATATCAGCGGCACCAAAAGAAAGAAGCAGTGGTCAACGAGCTCGGCTTTGTGCACGTGCTTACCGTAGCGTGCAATTCCGAAATTCTGTTTTGAATAATGAAACTGCTGCCAAAAGAAATAGAAACTAAAAATTAAAACAAAATTAATGAAATGAGAAACAAGGAGAACCGACCCAAAGAGCGACATGAAAATAAAAATCGTTTTAAATATTGCTCCCCGCTCTCTCCGATCACTTCGGGTCAAGGTGGAGAAAGTATGCGGTACCGAGAGAATCCATATATTTAAAGTGAACCATAACCACAAAAACTGCGGAAACGCCTTACTCAATCCGAACGCGAGTCCAAAACCCGCCCAGGGAAGCATCCCGATCAAGACGCCATCCCGTTCGGATGAATCACAGGGAAAACGGGCTGGGGATTCGGAAGATTGCAAGTCGGGCAATAGTAACCTGGATTATAAGGGGATGGAGGATGCGGATTAAAGTAATACGGCTGCTGAATCGGCATCATCATGGGATATTGCAATTGAGGATAAAAATAGACCGGCGGAGAATAGCCCCACGGAGTTCCATAGTAATTAAAGAAATTATTCATTTGAG
>CAIOKW010000050.1 GCA_903858975.1 Oligoflexia bacterium
ATTCACTTTCTGAGACCAGGTGGCTCGAACTCCACCTGCGTTCAGTTCACTACTACTCCACTCTCCTGCCAAATCCAGGTCCACCACCGTTACGTTATTCGCACCCAGCTTAGAAAGCCCAAGAGCAACCGCACTTCCAATGAGGCCGGCACCGACAATGAGAATATCTGTATTGAAGATTTTTACAGAGGAAGGCATCCCAATCACCACATCATTTCAGTATAGTTTTCAGAAATGATTTTAGGCTCACCATTTTCTTCAGCGATATAAAGAATCTTAGTTCCTCGAGAAACGAGCCCCTTACGACCATTTTTCAATTTTGATTCGTAATCTTGAGTAAACATCATCATCGTGTATTTCGGATGCCGAAAAAAATACGGGTTACTCGCATTGACATTGATATGAGAATACTTCTTGGTGAGGACTCCCTTATACGCCTTCCACTGAGCTCGATCAAAATGCTTGCCCTTAATGGGAGAAGCAAAGTCAGTGTGGTAATGACTCATGTATTTGTCTACATCTCGACTTTCCCAGTCTTTAATCCATGAATCAAAAAACCGGTGTAACTTCTCGTCGCGGCCACCGTTTTGATATTGAGGCGTTAATTCATCAAAAATCAAAACCGGAGTGAGCCCCACCTGAATAGAATGCTGAATTTCTTGAAGCTCTTCGTTCTTAACAACCACGCAGCCTTCGCTATCAAAATCTTTCTTCAATCGATCAGGCTCATCCGTTCCATGAAGCATAATATTGTTGCCGTTGCAGCCCGCAATCTGGTCATACTCATTTGGATAATTGATATAAAATGCCATCGAACCAAATTTTGGTTTAATTTTCGGCGGAAGGTTTTTGGATGAAAACTGATAGACGCCCTCAGGGGTTTTTAAATCCCCTTCTTCTTGCTTGTCACCTTTTACCTTACCGGTCGTGGTGTGGTAGGTTTTTAAGATTTTAAACGAATCATCATTTTCATAATGAGCAATATGAAGAAGGTTGGTCTTCTTATCCACTAAGATCAAGGTGTGAAGGTGGTGAGAATGGGACGAGCGATTCGATGCCAACCCAGAACGAAGTGGCAACAGGAAACACATCCCGAGCAAAAGAATCAATGGGATGCCGACCCGAAGTCGCGATTTCTTCAATGAATTTAGCATCTAAGGAAGAGTCTATCCGGTTTTTTTCAGGTTTTAAAGCGGAGTTTCGGAACTAAAGAGAGCGCCTCGATCACGATCTTTGAGCTCATCTTTGACTTACCGACCCTTCGGTCCTCAAACAGGATCGGAAACTCTTTATATCGAAACCCTTTTTTAAATGCGCGGTATTTAAGTTCGATCTGAAAAGAATAACCACCCGCTTCTAAGGTATCTAAATCAATTCCTTCGAGAACTCGACGATTCCAGCCATTAAACCCGCCCGTAAAATCACGGATGGATGCTCCCAACACCGTTCGAGCGTAGAGACTTCCACCGCGGCTGATGATTTTCCGCATTAAGCCCCAATTTACGGTCCCGCCACCTTCTACGTAGCGTGAACCAATGACGTAATCATAGTCACTCAATAGAGAAATCATCGTCGGAAGAAAAATAGGATTGTGCGAAAAATCGGCATCCATTTCGATAAACTGCTCGAAATTTTGCTGAAATCCCCAACGAAACCCTGCGATGTACGCCGGTCCCAGCCCCTGCTTCTCGGTCCGATGAAGAACGTGAAGTCTTGGGTTTTCCGTTGAAAGTTGATCCGCAAGCTTTCCCGTACCATCGGGCGAACCATCGTCAACCACAAGAATGTGGACATTCTCAGGCGTACGGCTTAACACTTCGGCCGTGATGGGACGAAGGTTCTCCAGTTCGTTATAAGTCGGGATTACAATGAGAGCCCGTTTAGCGGTCGTACTCATCTAAAATGGAACGTCTTCTTCAGTAAAGGTCGGTTCAGTTTGGAAAGAAGTAGAGGCCATATTTCCGTAATCTGGGCCGCTATTCGCATTGTTATTGTATGAAGCAGCTCCGTTGTAGCTAGAGCCTGCATTGTAATCATTTCCTGCAGAGCGGCCCGCACTTGCGTTCCCGCCGAGGAATTGAACTTGCTGGGCAACTACTTCAGTAGTGTAGCGAGTTTGATTGTCTTTATCTTGCCAAGAACGGGTTTGAAGCTTTCCTTCAATATAGGCCTGGCGCCCCTTCTGGAGGTACTGTCCGCAGAGTTCTGCGAGTTTCCCGAAAACAACGACACGGTGCCACTCTGTCTTCTCTTGTTTTTGACCGTTTTTATCGGTCCAAGATTCGTTCGTTGCGATGCTCAAGTTGCAGATGCTTTGTCCAGAAGCAGAGTGCTTCACTTCCGGATTTTGCCCCAAATTCCCGATCAAAATCACTTTATTGATTGCCATGGCCCTGATTTACGCCAGATGTCATCTTGAAGTCAAGTGATCTTCTAGCGGTCGCTTTAGACTTTCTTCGCTCTGGGTAAGGGAATCCCTTTTCTTGGAACTTTTTCCTCCAAGTTTCCTCTACTTGCGCGACCGCCTTGTCCCGGTCGACCAGGTAAAGAATGGGATCAAAACTACAGTCCGGGCAGACCATTGCCGCT
Organism: Oligoflexia bacterium; assembly: GCA_903858975.1. GTDB lineage: Bacteria > Bdellovibrionota > UBA1018 > UBA1018 > CAIMNF01 > CAIMNF01. Next base: position 2,590 of record CAIOKW010000050.1, read on the forward strand.
CTCATTTTGAGACGATACATCGCCTCGAAGAACAGCCCCACCGGGATCAAAAATGCCACAAAACCCTTAAAATGCATCCAGGGATACGCTAGGAGGGTAAAAAACGCGGTAGTGATCAAAATGTGAGCGAAAAACTGGGGTGAACCCACCTTGGCTGGCGGAGCTTGCCTCCGCTCCTTTTTGCAGCTCACACAGTAAAACCTGAATCCCTGGTTTTCTATATTCTTGATAAAACTCTTTACGCTCTTGTTTTGATAGATCGGCTGCATTGAAACTCCTTTTCAAACTCGCCCATATCCGAGTATACCAAAGCATCGATGAAAAATGATGCTAAAACGTATTCCCTGACCGAATCTCCGGAATTTCCTAAAAGTTGGACCCGGATCCTAGACGAAGTTATTCCGGTTTTTGTGAAAGAGCAATTTTCACCGAAGGAATCCTGGAAATCGAAGCCCTTTGACAAAGAAGATGTCAATTTCTTCTCGAAAGGCTTACTTGAACTTTCTGAGTTCTTCACATCCGATCGAATGGGGTCAAAACTCCCGAACTACTTCACCACTGCGCGCTTTCGCTCCAGCTACTTCCTTTATTTCTTTGGGCTTCAAGGAGCCAAGTTTCTGACGCTTTTTGATCGCTATCCCCTCGCAATTCAAGCAGCCCTCGACCATGCCGCTGAAACGGGCGTGTTTCGAATTGTCGATGTTGGCTCTGGTCCCGGAACGGGGTCTCTTGCCCTGCTGGTTTATATTTTGGATGGCCTGAGAGACGAACGAAACAAAACTCAGAGCCTCCCCTTCTCTATTGAACTCGTTTGGATCGACCACAATGATGCCATTTTGAAGGATGGTGAGAAGCTCCTTTCCAAAATTCTCGGCGTGTTCCCTGACCTCGAAGGAGACATCTCCGTTAAGCTTGAATCACGCGCGTGGTGGAAGCATGGAAAAGATTTCGACTTTGAAGCCTCTCTCGTTCTTTTTGGGAACGTTTTGAATGAATGCTCCTC
>CAIOKW010000051.1 GCA_903858975.1 Oligoflexia bacterium
AGATTTTTGGAAATAGTAAAATTAAAGCGACCCATCAAAAATTTATCATCATGGATGCGATTAAATAACTTGGTTGTCCTGAAGAAGATTCCAAATGGTTTTTGGAAGGTGACGAGTGAACCAATCAGAGGCCAATTTTGCGACCTGCTCAAGTGCCCCGGGTTCCTCGAAAAGATGGGTTGCACCCGCTACTATCTTCATTTCCTTGGCGCATTTCATTTGCTTAAAGGCGATCTCATTGAGTTGAATCACTTCTCCATCCTGTCCCCCAACAATCAACAAGGAAGGAACTTTAACCTTCGGAAGGTAATCCTTTGCAAGATCCGGCCTTCCACCCCGAGAGACCACTGCAAACACTCGCCTCGGGTCTTGGGCTGCAGCAATTAAGGCCGCCCCACCCCCCGTGCTGGCACCGAAGAAGGCCACACTCATCATTTGATAGGGTTTTTGCTCGAGAACCCATTTTTTTGCGATATTGAGTCGTCTCGATAAGAGCTCCATATCAAAGACGTTACTTCGGTTCGACTCCTCATCGTCCGTAAGCAAATCCATCAGCAGGGTTCCTAGCTGGGCCTTTTGTAACTCACTGGCTACAAATTGATTCCGACTACTCAGTCGCCCACTTCCACTCCCATGGGCAAAGATCACAATGCCTTTAGCACCCTCTGGCATTCCCAAAATACCCTTTAATTTTAGCTGGCCGCTCTCAATCACCACATCTTTTTCGTTTGTATTTAGTTTCATTTTAGAGGAACCTCTCCGTGAGCTCTATCAGAAGCATGGAGCGTACCAACTCCACATAAAAAAGGATCACAACATGAAACTCTATTACTCAGCCGGATCTTGCTCTACTTCTTGCCACATTGTTCTAGAAGAGTCAGGACTTCCCTATGAAGCGATTGAGATTGATTGGGATAACCAGAATGATCCTAATATTGCGGTGATTGAGCAATTAAACCCACTCGGCACTTTACCTGTGTTTCTCACCGAAAGCGGATTGCAGCTCGATCAAAATATTGCCATTCAAACTTTCGTCGCTGATCTTGCTCAAGATTCAAACCTGCTTCCGCCCCTGGGAACTACAAAACGCGCTGAAGCAAATAATTGGATGTCATTTGTATGCTCTGACTTACATAAGAGCATCGGCGGCATGTTTTCAATTCGCATGCTTTCGAATGATTCGAACGTACAGGCATCACTTCGAACTTCAATGCTTGAAAAAGCAAATCAATATTTGGACTACATGAATAAAAAACTCGAAGGAAAAGACTACCTCATGGGTAGTACTTTTATTGCTGCTGATGCTTATGCCTTTGTGGTTCTGGGTTGGACGAAGTGGCTTGAAGTTCCACTCACTTCGTATTCAAACATTGAACACTACATGGCTCGAATCGCAGCTCGCCCAGCGGTCGCGCGGGTCATGAAGGCTGAAGGTCTCCTTTAAATAAGGGGCCTCTTATTCCTTGTAAATAAAGATCGTTTCGCGCTGATTTCCATGGGCTTGCTGCCCGGACTTCAGGCCAAATACCATCAACACCCGAGACGCTTTCAAAGGCTCATTGAGTGAAAAGTGCAATTCATCCGAAAGCGGATCAAATGCCGGGGCTTTTCCGTGCGCCACTAAAGTAATCTCTGTGATTGCATCTTTGAAAGCGAGATGATCCATCACTCCAAAATTGAAGTTGTCCGCAATTTTTTGGCGATTGAAATAAACGTCTAAGGGAAAATTCTCTGGTAGCGCATCATAGAAATGAATCCCCTCATCTTGGCCTGCTGGAACCACAATATGATTCAACTGAGCTCCCAAGGCCCCGGTCCCATCCGATCGGCCGTTCAAAATTACATAGTGCAGGCCCGGTGCCGAAACGCTCAGGCGGGAATGAAGGAGGTTGAGCCCACCCGATACAAAATCCATCTGAACGTCATACGGGGGAGTTTTGTTTGCCCAAGCAACAGGCCTCGTCCGACTCCCGTAGGACATTCCATCGGCAATCACCTGGTGAGTGCCCGCGTCCAACCATTGCGGAGCCATTGCGCCCTTTGCTTGAACTAGAAAATTGAGCGCCTGAACTTCTTGTATTGGGTTTTGGATCTGAACTTGATTCAAGGCTCCGAGATGTCCCGCAGTAGGGGTTCCTTCCTGGTGCTTTTGACAAGAGGCCAAAAAGATTAGACACACAACTACGGGGACTCCCATTTTCATCCAGCGCTTCATCATTGCCAAATCATAGCAAAATTAATTCGAAAAACACCCCTAAAGACGCGGGCAATCAAATTAGACAAAGCCTTAAAAACACCGTATCTTTTGGGTATGGATCCTAAAGTGAATTTCATCAAAGCCGAGTCTCCCATTAATTGGGATGAGTACTTTATGTTTCAGGCAATTCTTGCCGCATACCGTTCCAAGGATCCTTCCACTAAAGTGGGCGCCGTTTTCGTCGACCAAAATCATCACCAGATTAGCATGGGATATAATGGCTTCGTAGCGGGTATTGATGAGTCGAAGCTCCCGTGGGGTAAAGAAGGCGGAGTGGGACTCGAGCACCAAAAGTATGGCTATGTGGTTCACGCAGAAGCAAACGCCATCCTCCATACCAATGCAAACTTAGTAGGGTCTAAGCTCTACGTCACCCACTTTCCCTGTAACGAATGCGCAAAGCT
>CAIOKW010000052.1 GCA_903858975.1 Oligoflexia bacterium
CGGCATACGAGATCGAGTAATGTGACTGGAGTTCAGACGTGTGCTCTTCGATCTAGGAGCACTTGGAGCGCTCAAAGCTCTATTCTATTGATATTCCTCAGGATCAGGGAATTGCCCACTTCCGTGAAATCTAGTTCAATCCACTTAGTTAAGTACTCTTAACTGAACGCATTATTTCTCGTTTAATTCTTTGCCACTCCCTGGAGATTATGTCATATTCCGACCGCACATTCTCACAGGAGGGAATTCCATGAAGTTACTCGTAACCAGCTTAGTTCTAGCTCTGACGATTGCATCTGCTCAGGCAATGCCTAACACCAAACGCACTCTGACCTTTGACGCGAACGTTGAAGCGCCACTAAAAACTCAAATGCTTTCTGACTTAGCATTCTTGGGTTCTGTAAAGAGCACAAAGACTTCACCCCTTCACCTTAAAGTATTCGGCCAAGTAGACGGCGCGGTATACGCAGATTGGTTTGGATCACGCATCTATTCTATCGGTAAGAATGATTGCGGAAGCGCAAACGCGGTTGCGTGCGTAATTCCTTACATCAATAGCAATAAAATGTGGGTTACTAAGAACTACACCCAATTTGATCATCCACAAGTGGCTCGTGTTTCTGTGACTTATCACGAAGCCCGCCACTCTGAGACTCAGAATGGAAACTGGAGCCACGCGACTTGCCCCACTCCTTTCAAAGATGCTAACGGCAATGACATGAAGAGCATTTGGACCGGAGCTTTGCTTCAAGGTCAACCTGCTTGTGATGTGACTGCATTTGGTTCATACGGCAGCGCAACGATCCTTCTGAAGAACATCGCGATGAATTGCTCGAACTGTAACTCTAAAGTGAAAGCCGATGCGGACATTTTCGGAAACGATCAAATCAACCGCATCATCGATGCCAACTCTAAAGCGGCAATGAAAGCCGACTTCGGAATGAGAAAATAATCCATGCAGCGAGGGAAGCTCATTGTTCTTCTCGCGGTTTTAGGAATCGGTTTAGGGGTAGCTTATTATAAGCTGCCCCTTTCCATTTCTGAACCTAAGGCGGCTGTAGAGAGTGTTCTAAAGTCTCCGGATGTGAATCCTGCGGGGAGCCTGCCAGGCGGTTCGCCCTCTAACACTCATTCAGCGCCGGTGGTTCCCGTTTCAAGCCTTACGCCCGCTGATCAACAAAAGATGAAGGCACTGGATGAGATCTTCACGAGTAAGAATGACAATGATCCTAGAATCGATACGGAGCTGAAAAACTTTACTCCCGAAATGAAATCGGCACTCCTTGCAAAGTATGCAGCGATTCCAGCAGAGCGCCGGAATGAGAAGGGGACCATTGCATTCTTAATCGGTCGTGAGATCAATTCAAAGGCGGATGTAGACTTCCTAAAAGGCATCTTAATGGAAAAACCTTGCCTCAGTTTAGGAGATTGTAATCAGCCGCCAGCGCCTCACACAGGAGCGGATGACCACTACGAAGCAACGAATGAAACCACCGCCCGCTATCCTCAGCTGGTATCGATTCGTGCGCTCAATCACCGATATGAAGAACTGATGCAGGATCCGAAGGCGAATGCGACCTTGATTCAGCAAATTATTGAAGCTTTAAGAGAGGCTCAAAATTCGCCGGATCCCAAGATTGCAGACGAAGCAAAAGCGTCCTTAAAGCAAATAGAGAATCAACCATGACTATCAAGACCGGGTCTCAGTTTCGCGAGCCCCAGCCTCTTTCTTTGAGACTTTGGCATTGGCTCAATGGCCTGACGGTTCTCCTCCTTTTAGCAACCGTATTTTTGCGTAAATCTTTTTTAAGTGGCCGCATGATGGCGCATTTAATTGAAGAAAAGCTGACGACTGAGAAAGTCGTCTTGAGTGCAGAACAAGCAAAAGTGGCTGCCGGAGCCATTCGAGATGAAATGTGGAACTGGCATTTTAGGCTTGGTTTTGTGCTGACAGGGCTTTTGGTCTTCCGGATTTTTTTAACTCAAAAACCATTTCCGCGCCTGAAACCAGCTTTTCAAAAGAGCAAGCATGTCGGGCTCGTGAAGAGTCTCTATGCGACCTTTTATTTGAGCCTTTTGTTTATGGTGCTCTCAGGCCTGACAATGTATTTCTCAGGGGATCTCCACATTTCAGAAAAGATCGCAGACCAAATCCAAGACATTCATGAGCTCTTTCAGTGGTACTTTTTGGGCTTCCTTATCCTTCATGTGGGGGGCGTCATTTTTGCCGAGAATCGGGGAGATGCGGGCCTGGTATCAGACATGATTCACGGTGGCGAGCGCCCAAATTCAGCGAAATAAACGAGCTTGATTGCAAGTTTCCCTTTCTGAAGCCAATTGTGGTATTCTTGTTCCATGGGGCCGTCACGGTTTCGACGGGAGACGTGAAGTCCTTCAGGCATGTCGAGGTGCTATCAGGCCTCGTTAAACAGGTAGCAAATTCGTAATTGCAAACGATTACGCACTTGCAGCTTAATTAAAAGCAGCAACGTTTTTATAGTCTAAGTCCTCGGGACTATAAAAACGCCATTTAGAGGGCTGGCTTTCCATTTCTCATAGGTGGGTGGAAGGCGAGATAAAGTCTATGGAGGGTTTGAATAGCCGGTTACGGGGCGCTTCAAATCCAATCTAAAACTGTGACTAAACATGTAGAATGGGGCGATGGATCTCTTTCGGACGTGGGTTCAACTCCCACCGGCTCCACCATTTAACTCAAACTGATGGCCCCCTTCGGGGGGCCAAAATGTAACTCAACAATAACAAACAACAATATGAAGTCTCATTAAACGAGAGCTCGCTCAGTGTGCTTTAGCGAATATTACCCAATATTTTTCTAATGAGCCCCACATTAGCCCCGTCTCAGCCCCACGTTTTGAACCCTTGAACGCAATTGTCTACGCAAGTAGGGAGTTCTACGCAGTGGGAGCGTTAACCAAGTGAGTTTTCAAAGACTTAAGAGTTCCGTGTCTACGCGAGTTGCATCTATACACGTAGAACTTCGAGTGCAGGAGCACGAGAAGGCCGGCTGCGAAGCAGTTTTGAAGCCGGAGGCGTAGAAAAGGGAAACGTTTATGTCTAAAAGAAGTAATCAAAAACGCATGAGCAATGGAGCTCGTACATTAAAATTCCTGCGCAAGCAGGCTAAGCTCAGTTTCCGTGGTGCGGCTGCCATGTCTGGTCTTGGTGAAGGTGTAATCAATCATCTGGAGCATGGCCGCATTGATATCCACCCCCATCACCTGGAAAAACTGCTCAAAGCATACGGTGCTACTCAACAAACTTATGAAATGTTTGCATGTGGAAATTCGCCTTTGCCAAAAGATGTTCGTTTTGAATGTTTAGAAATCATTCGAGTGATGTCGCTTGATCAACTTCGCACGGCGTACCCGGTATTGGCTTCGCTTGCCTCACACAAATAGGAGAATCAAATTTATGGAAAACTTACTGGTTAAACTCATGCTACTTGCTGCTTTAACTCAACTCGGAATTTCTGTGCATGAATTTCAAAACTGCCATTCACGCGGGTGCATGCAAATGATTGAAATGAAATCGCGGGACATTTTGAATATTCATTGGAAACCGCTCACGGTGTTCCCTGCGGAGTCGAAAAAGTTTCGATAATGTAGGTGAATCATCAAATCCAGATTGAATAGACGCACCGAAGCCCTTAGGATAAAACTAAGGATAGTTAACAATAATGAGACTCGTCAATTTTACCGCGCTTTCATGCATGCTCCTCGGGCTCTCGGCTAACGCGGAAGAATTGTCAGGGAGCGCCAACATTCGAAGGGTTGATCGTAATGGGTCAGTCACGTCATCTACTCTAGGATTCGTATGGAAATTACGTTCGGGAGACAACGTCCCGTGCGCGAAACTTCAATTTGAAGCGAATGGTAAAACCGTAAATTTATGTTTAAAAGAGCGTTTAACAGTCTACCCCTTAGACGGAAAAGACTCGTTGGGAGTCAAATTTCACTACATTATTGAATTGCCTGAATACCAAAAACCAGCACAAGAAATTGCGCAGATCGAGCCTAAAACTAACGTTTTAGCAACCGAAGCAAGCCCTGAGGCAAGATCGCTTCAAAATTATCGATTCGACATTATGGGCGGCTATGCTTCCGTCTCTCATCAAAACACCTATCCTCTGGGTGGGAACACCGAAGCCTTGTTTCAAGGGAAGCAGCTTGAAGTCTACGCGAGTGCTGCAACCCTTACCCCTGTTTTGTTTGGGCTCCAAATTGAGGGAGAACTTCGGTTGAATGCTCTTGGCGGTTTAAATTCAATCGTTTTAGGGAGTGCCTATTTAGAAAAGAATTACCTGATCGCCAAAAACAAAGTTTTTAGCCTAGGCTTCGGTGGAAGCGCAATCACCATGAGCGGTTCTAGTTTGTACGGAATCAGAAATGTAGGCGGGTATGCAGTTCATTTATCGGTTTTTCCTGTCAAGCGGCACTGGTCATTCGGCGTTACTCTGAGTCCGCTTCTACAATTCGCGCCAAGTTTCACGAATGCATGGCTAAATATTACCGCAAAATACACGCTTCCGTTTTTTAAAGACCGATTTTCATTAGCGGTAGACTTAAATTGGATCGGGCTTAACACTCTCTATTCGAGCGGCGCAAGTGCGCTCAATTATAAGGAGCACAGTTATGGACTTTTGCTGGGGTGTAATTTTGGAGAATAAATAAATCATGAAGCACATTTCCTCAAAACTAATTTTACTCACCATCTTGCTGGTTGCGAGCTTAATTGCGATCAATGCTTTCTTGTCGATTCAAATCTTAAAAAAAGAAAGCCGAGCTTATACCTTTCAAGCAGAACAACTTCAGACCCAAAGTTTTGCAAAGCATTTTGAGCTTGAGCTTTCCCGTGCCCAAGAGGTCGCGGCACGGGTATTCTCGCTTCGGATTAGCGAAAATAAATTACCGGCCGCGATAGAGAGCATTTCTAAGGATGTGGTTCACCCGAATTCCTCGATCGAAGGCATTGCCGTTTTCGGAAAGCAGGGCTTAAAAAATAAATGGTATGGTGCTTACGGCGAAACCATCGAAAAAGAAATAAAACGAGACGATGAGTGGCTACAGAAAATGAAGAGCGTGAATCTCGTGCATGGCGCGGCAGCGACAGATGAAATCGTGTTTTTTCCTTCAGAAAATGCCATTGTCGCCGTGAAAATGAATTTTGAAAAAATGCGAAATGAATGTTCGGGGCTTCCGGTGGGGTTTTATAACCAAAATGGTATCGCCCTTTTCTTTTGCAATGCCGAAATTGAAAAACGAATTACTGCTTTGCCTGAGTCATTAAAAACCGCACTCAGTTCTACTTTTCAGTCGGGGTCTTTTGAAAAAAGAGAAAATGATTTTGGTGGGCTCTGGGCCTATTCGAGTATTGGTGCTTGGGGAAAAGTGGTTTCAGTGATCGATACCGAAACTGCATTTAGGCCCGCCTTTATCTTAGGCATTCAAATAGCACTCTTAGCACTTTTTTCTATTGGGCTTGCGATCTTAGCCTCCATGATGGTTGCAAGAAAAGTAACGGGGCCAATCACGGTGGTCTCAGAGGCAACGAAGAAGATTGCAAACGGTGAGTTCGGTACGCCCATTTTAGTTCATACGCAAGATGAAACGCGAGCCTTAGCCGACTCCGTGCAGGGCATGGCCCAAAAAATTAAAAAGCTCATTCAATCTGAAATCGAAAAAACAAAAATCGAAGATCAGTTGCAATTAGCAGGAGCGCTTCAGCGACTTTTTATCCCAAAAAGCGAAATTGATTTCGAGAATTATCATGTGTCGAGCCTCTATCTACCTGCCGATCAGTGCGGTGGCGACTGGTGGGGTTACGTTAGAAGCGAGAAGAAACTTGTTTTATTCATTGGCGATGTGACCGGGCACGGGTACGCAAGCGCAATGCTCGTTGCTACCACGCGCGGGTATTTATCGATGCTTCAAAATGATATTAATCAGGCCGGCGAAATTAAACTTAATCCGGTTCAGTTTTTAAAAATATTAAATCACGTTATTTACGAATCAATGGGGTCTGAACTCAACATGACGGCACTTTGTTTGATTTTAGATCAAGAAACCGGGAAGTTTCAGATCTCAAGTGCCGGGCATAATCCGCTTTATATCATGAATGAAACTACAAAAGAGGTTCATTCTTTCGGCACGAGTGGCTCAAGACTGGGGGCAACGCCCGAGATTGAAGCAGGTATGCTTGATATTTTGGAGGGAGAATTTACTCCTCACACTGACCGCTTAGTTTTATTTACCGATGGAATTCAAGAACTCGGTGTGGGACAAAAGTTGCTCAACAGAAAGGGGTTTAAAGCTTTCTTACAAAAGCACGTCGGAAAAACGGGTAGTGAATTAGTGAAGCTCGTTCAAGATGAATTGATTCCTTTAAATCAAGGTGCTCATCTTCAAGATGACATTACTTTTTTAGTTTTAGAAAGTAAGAATGGCTAAGCCGGGGGCGCGCGACATCATTTTAATCGCTTTCAGTGCGCTCATTATGGGAGCAAGCATGAGCGCGATTACGCTTGGATTTGAACAAGTTTTGCACTGGTTTAATCTTGATGCGAAGTATTCACGAAATAAACTGGGCGAAGTAAGGCAGGTCGATGAATCGTCTTCCCGCAGAAAAGAGTTTCTTACACCTGAGTTTAGGCCATTAAAAGAACGACAAGCCATTTTTAGCAACGATACGGTGATGACAGGGCATGAAACCGGGCTCGTGATTCATTTTTTAGATGGAAGTAAGGTTGAACTCGCACCCGACACCTTGGTTGAAATCAAAGCCCGCGAAGAAGGGATCAATTCACCCAAATTTCATTTTGAGATCACGGTTGAAAAAGGAAAAGTAAAAGGCACCTCGCCCGAGCAAACCGTTAAAGTGAAAGAGTCTAATGCAGAGACAGTTGAGGTCTTAAAACCAGAACCGCTAGCAGTAGCTTTAGTCGTAGCTGAAGCTTCTTCAACACCCGTTACCACAGCTTCAGTCGCGCCATTAGCCCTAAACGCCACCGCTACTCCGCAATTAATGGCCGTTGCAAGTCCTGCATTCATTGCGCCCACTACGCCTGCGGTTGCGCCCCAGTTGCCAACCACTGAAATCGAAATTGATTTTAGCTATCTTAGCAAAAAGCCAATTGAAGCCACCCATAAAACTCTAGAAAAAGTTTCAACAAAACAGAGTCACGCTACTGCAAGTGAAGTGAAAACTTTAGTGGAAGGGCCAAAAATTGTGGATGAATGGGTTCCTTCACTTAAACTTCCGGAGCATGATTCAGTTCTGACAAACGCTCCCGGCGATAGCGTGCTTTTTACCTGGTCTTCTCCTACTGATGTGCATGAGTTTTTATTTGAACTTGCTCCTAAAAGTTCAATGAACGACCCGATTTTTTCTACAAAAACGAAATTGAATTTCACTCAAGCAAAATTACCACAAAAAGGCGCGTATTATTGGCGGGTGACGGATTTAGAAACAGGGCAGAGGTCGCGGGTGGGGAGGTTTAGCTTTTGATTCCTATTAGATTAGGTTGCCTAAATTAAATTATTCGTTTCAAGGTAGTCATTGATTTCATTCATCACCGTTTGAATGTCAGTGGCCAATTCTTTTTGAGATTCAGAATTAGTAGCCTTTAAATAAATTGCCCAATATCGTTGGATGGTTTCAATTTGGTCTTTTGGGATAGATAATTTTTTAAGGCTTGTTCCCCGATTTTCAAATGTAGCTTTGATTGCAGTCTTCACAGCTTTTTTGTCCACCATAGTGCTACGGATTAATAGTAGAAGATCGTGATAATCTTTCATGCGACTATTTTGGGCGGCCCGTGCAATAGCAGTTTCTAATTTCTCAGCGAAGATGCTCTCAACGGGATAGGCCCATAGATGAATTTCTTTTTCAAATAAAGGAGCCTTTTCTGTTCCTAAAAGTTTCATGGTGATTTCGGTTGGCTTCACGGCATCGCCGACACCAACATCAATAAAGACCTTGGTTTTGGTGCTTCCCAATTTACCGATGACCGATACCTGATAGCCCGGATATTTCATGTGCGCATGAGGTAATGGCCCCACATCTAAATTTTCAAAAATGAATCCATCTGGCAATGTGATGGTCGATACTTTTGTCAGATATTTTTTTACATCATCAATAGATGCATTTAGGTCTTTAATTAAAAAATCGAGATCCCGTGTTTCCCTTTGTAGTTCAATGTAGCGGAGCAAGCACATCGCTCCTTTGAAGATAAAGTTTTTTCTAAATGGTGAAATTGCGAGCCGGGCTAGCCACCGCTCAAGCACCACTTCCTGCCAAACGTCGTTAAAAGTTCGGCTCTGTTTTTGTGCGATGCTCTTTACTTTTTCTTTGGTCGATTGCTCAATGGCTTTGGTGTTGATTTGGTTCATGCCGATTTCCTCATGTTAGCGCCTCTATATATGGAATTATATCCACCCGTAGTTCTTTCGCATAACGAGCGAGCTTAGATAGATCGGGCTTATGTTCGTCTGTTCTTTTAAGATAAGATTTTAGGGAATACATGGCGGATTCTTTTGAGAGTTTTTTAAAGGCATCCACCACGCATCTTTCTCTATCAAAAATGTGGGTCTTATATTCGCCGAGCTTGAGCGGAACCCGGCCCAGTTTAAAATTGCGGGTGCGGATGATTTTTGTTTTAGGTCTTTTGATAAGACCGCCTTCATGAGGAACGGCGATCCAGTATTGCCTTTGAATTTCTTGTGTCTGTCCGTAGTAAGAAAGTGCGGAAATTAGGCAG